>JAQSDT010000690.1 GCA_029946075.1 bacterium
GAGCCAACGGGTCCGGCCGTAGGCCGGCCCGATGATAAACTCCGCGATACCCATCAGCGTCGGTGCAGGTGGTGAGATGATGGGTATCGCTTCGCTCCACCCATCCTACGAACTGCCCTACCCGCCGAGATAGGCCTTCTGCACCTGGGGATCCTGCGCCAGTGCGGCGGCGGTGCCGGACAGCACGCTCTTGCCGACCTGCAGCACGGTGGCGAAGTCGGAGACCTCCAGCGCCAGTTCGATCGACTGCTCGGCGAGCAGGATCGTCAGCCCTTCGCGGTGCAGCCGGCCGAACGTCTCGTACATGGACTCCACGACGGTCGGTGCAAGCCCGAGCGACGGCTCGTCCAGCATCAGCAGTTTCGGATCGCTCATCAGCGCGCGGCCGACCGCCAGCATCTGCCGCTCGCCGCCGGACATCGTGCCGGCACGCTGGTTGCGGCGCTCTTTCAACTTCGGAAAGATCTCGTAGACACGCTCCAGCAATACGGCCGCACGTGTTTTGTCACGCAGCGGCGTGGCGCCGAGCATCAGATTGTTCTCGACGCTTTGCTGCACGAACAGTCGCCAGCCTTCCGGCGACAGCGCCAGTCCCTTGCGCACGATCGCAAATGCGCTTTGGCCGCCGATCTCCTCGCCGGCAAAGTTGATCGATCCGGCGTGAACCGGGATCAGACCCGCAATGGCGTTGAGCACGGTGGTCTTGCCGCCGCCGTTGGAGCCGAGCAGCGCCACGACGCTGCCCGTGGGCACTTCGAGCGAGACGTCGGAGACGCCGATCAGGTCGCCATAGCGGACTTCCAGATGTTCGATGCGGAGCATGGGCCCGGTCATGTCGCAGGTCCGCCCATCAGTTCGATCGGCGTATGGCCGGCGGCGGCCTTGGCCGCGCGGGTGCCGAGATAGGCAGCGATGACGGCCGGATTGGCCGTGACCTCGCGCGGGCTGCCGCGGGCGATTTCCTTGCCCTGGTGGAACACCACCACCCGGCTCGCCAGCGACATGATGACTTCCATGATGTGTTCGACGATCACGAGCGTGATGCCGGAGCGATGGATGTCGCGCACCAGGTCGATTGCAAGCTTTACTTCCTGCTGGGTCAGCCCGGCCATGGCCTCGTCGAGCAGCAGCACTTTTGGTTCGGTTGCGAGGGCGCGCGCGATCTCCAGCCGCTTGCGTCCGGGCGTACCGAGCGAGCGCGCCGGCGCATCGGCGAGCCGGCTCATGCCGACGCGCGCCAGCACTTCGCGCGCCTTCGCCTCGGCCTGCGCGCGATGCGAAGTGCGCAGGAACGCGCCGATCATCACGTTCTCCAGCACCGACATGCCCTCGAAGGTCTGCGGCACCTGGAAGGTGCGCGCGAGCCCGAGTTCTGCCCTCGCCTCGGGCGTCAGCCGCGTGATGTCATGGCCCTCGAACAGCACCTTGCCCGAGGTCGCCTCGAGATCGCCGGTCAGGCAGTTGAAGAAGGTTGACTTGCCGGCACCGTTGGGGCCGATCAGGCCGAGAATGTCGCCGGGCTCCAGCGTCACGCTGGCGCTGTCGACCGCCTTGAAACTGCCGAAGGCTTTGGTGACGTCGCGGGCTTCAAGGAGCATCTGATGCTCCCTTGGTCTCGTTCGGTTTGCGCCGCGCCAGCGCACGATTGACCAGCGCCAGAATGCCGCCCGGCTGGAACCGGGCGATGATGACGATGATGGCGCCATAGACCACGAACGTCAGCCCGGCGCCCTTGCCGCCGAGTACGTTGTTGGAAATCTCTTCCAGCGGCACCAGGATTGCAGCGCCGACCAGCGGGCCGAACAGCAGGCCGGCGCCGCCGAGCGCCGCCATGATCAGCATCTTCACGGATATCAGGATGCCGAGCCCGGATTCGGGATCGACGAAGCCGAACATCATCGAATAGAGCGCACCGGCGACGCTGGTCAGCCCGGCGCTCAGCATGAACGCGTAGAGCTTGGTTCGACTCGCGGGCGCGCCGAGCGAACGCGCCGCGCGCTCGGAATCCTTGATGGCGCGCAGATAGAATCCCATCCGGCTGTTGGCCATCCACCAGGTGATCCCCAGCGTAATCACGAGAACGGTCAGGAACAGATAATAGTAAGGCAGCGCCGAGATGAAGGAGAGATCGAACACCGTGCGCGGCACGGTCGGCCCGCTGAGACCGACGGCGGCGCCGAGCACCTCGACGTTCGTGACGATCAGGCGCACGAGTTCGGCGACGGCGATCGTCGCCATGCTGAAATAGTGCCCTGACAGCCGCAGCGTCGGCACGCCGATCACGGCGGCGATCAGCACGGCGGCGGCGATGCCGACGGGAATGCCGACCAGCGGCGGCAGGCCGAAATGCGAATAGGCCGCCATCGAGGCGTATGCGCCGCAGCCGAAGAACACGACGTGGCCGACCGAGACCTGCCCGGCATAGCCGCCGATGATGTTCCAGGCGGATGCGGCGATCGCATACAGCAGGATCAGCGCACCGAGCCGCTGCTGGAACGGCGTCGTGAACACCAGCGGGTAGATCACGATCAGCGCGAGCGCAATCGAGGGCCAGATGAAGCGACGCATCACATCTTGCCCATCAGGCCCTGCGGCCGGAACCAGAGGAAACACAGGAACAGCGAGTAGACCACGATGTCCTTGTAGACCGCGCCGATCCAATAGGCCGACACCGACTCGATCACGCCGATCAACAGCCCTGCGACCAGCGCGCCGGGCACGCTGCCGAAGCCGCCGAGCGCCACCGTGACGAAGGCGACGATGCCGAGCGTCTCGCCGACGGTCGGCGCGATGTAGAAAAATGTCGCGATCAGCGCCCCTGCCAGACCCGTGGCGCCGGCGGCGATCGCCCACGCCACCGCCTGCATGCTGTCGGGACGGATGCCCATCAATTGCGCCGCGGTGGAATCCTCGGCGACCGCAAGCATCTTCGAACCGAGCGAGGTCCGCGTCAGCAGCACATGCAGCCCGAGCGTCACCAGCAGCGCGACGACACCAGCCAGCAATCGCGAGGCCTGCAGCTTGATGCCGAACACGTCATAGGTGCCGCCGACGATGTTTTCCGGCAGCGTCATGAAGTTGGCGCCGAAACCCCAGAACACGGAATAGCGCAACAGCAGCGCAAGACCGAAGGTGCCGAGAATCTGGGCCAGCATCGGCCCTTTCATCACGCTGCGGATCAGCCCGAAATAGACGATGATGCCGAGCGTCGCCAGCACCAGCGCCGCCACCGGCGCGCCGACGAAGGGACCGACGCCGAACAGCGTCCACACTACGAAGGCGACATACATGCCGAGCATGACGAAATCGCCATGCGCGAAGTTGACGATGTTCATCATGCCCCAGATCAGCGTGAGGCCGGACGAGAACAACGCATAGACCGCGCCGAGCAACAGGCCGCCGACGATCACCTGAACGAGAATGGAGGACATGCCGGAGGATTGTGCTCTTGAGCGATCGTTGCGCGGGCGCAGGTGAAAGCAAAAAGGGCGGAACCTGCGTCCCCGCCCTCTTCTGTTACCAACCCTTGTAGGGGAACACCGGCGCGGTCTTCGCCAGCTGCTTCGGCCAGACCGGAACGTAGTTCTCGCCGTCCCACTGGATCACGAGGCCCGCCGCCAGCACATTCTGGCCTTTCTCGTCGAACTTCACGCCCTTGTAGCCCATGATCAGTTGATCGGGCTTGAGGTCGGTCGCCTTCAGCGCCGCCTGGATCTTGGCGGGTTCGGTCGAGCCGGCGCGATCGATCGCTTCGATCAGCACGAAGAAGCCCTGCATCTGGCGCGCGGCGGTATCGTCGAGATCGTCGCCGCCGCTCTTCTTCTTGTAGATTTCGTTGATCAGGAAAGTCGGCGTTCCCGCCGCCCCGATCGCGAAGGACGACCGGTTGAAGATGCCCTGGATCTGCTTGCCGACAGCCTTCAGCGTCGAGGGATCGGAGTAGCCGGCATTGTCCGCGATCATCATCGGCGGCTTGTAGTCCAGCGCCTGGAACGTCTTGGCGTAGAGAATGGCGTCGGATGTGTAGCTGATCATGATCACCACATCCGGCTTCTTGTCCTTCAGCTGCAGCACCTGGCTCTGCACGTCGGTGGTGTTGGCCGAATAAGCGATGTCCTGCGCAATCGCGATGCCGTTCTGCTTGAACAGCGACGTGATGACGTTGGCGACCGAGGTGCCGTATTCGGTATTTTCATGCACCAGCGCGATGTTGTCGACCTTCTGCCCGCCCGCCTTCATGTCCTTGAGGAAGTCGAGATAGATCTGCGCGAAGTCGGCCGCCACCGGCGTGACGCGGAAGAACCATTTGAAACCGCGCTCGGTGAGGTTGGCCGCAACCGACTCGCCGTTGACATAGGGGATACCGTATTTCTCGGCGATCGCGCTCGCCGTCAGCGTGATGCCGGACTGATAGGCGCCGGTCAGCGCCACCACCTTCTCTTCGGTGATCAGGCGCAGCGCCTGGTTCTGCCCGACCGCGGGGCTGCCCTGATTGTCGGCGAAGACAACCTCGACCTTGGCGCCGCCGAGGCCCTTGAGGCCGGCGTTCTTCGTCACCGGCAGATTGCCAAGCGCGGGATTGCCGCTGTTGATGATCTCGACCGCGGTTTCAATCGCCGCCTTGGCGTGTACGCCGGCGCTGGCGGCGTTGCCGCTCAGGGGAAAGATCGCGCCGATCTTGACCGTCTTGTCCTGTGCGGAGGCTGCGCCCGCGAGCACCACCGACATCGCCGCAGCCGACAGCAGCCCCAAAATACGTTGCAATTTCATTCTGAAATCTCCCACCCGATGCCGGACTGCTTGTTTGAGCCCTGGATAAGCGGCGAGCGTTCAGCCGCCGCTGTCTTATTATTTATTGTGGCGTCAGCATTGCATGGCCGCCTGGCATCGGCAAGGTTGCGGCCGGTGGCGCGCCGACCCATGACGAGGCGCTGCTATCGAGGCGGCGCAAGGCGAGGCAGTCGCATCCATCGCGCGAGGAAGCCGGACCTTCGAAGCGGGTCAGCGCAGCAGCCGCGAACGAACGCATGCTGACGTCCTCCGCGGGCGCGAATTCAGGCTTCTTTCAAAATCCGCCGAACCCCGGCTTTTGGCCGAAAACACTGTCCTTCCGTGCTTGCCAAGCCCCGGACCAAGCGGGTAGAACGGCGCCACCAGCGAGAGCGTGATTTGCCTATATCCCGCCGCCGCCGATTGCCCGGACATTCCGTTAACTTATTGATGTCATTAAGCAATCATTGGGGAATGGTGTAACGGTAGCACAACAGACTCTGACTCTGTTTGTCTAGGTTCGAATCCTAGTTCCCCAGCCAGCTCCCGCAGACCGATATTATCTTTCGAGCCCGGGACTTCCCTCTGGCGGGATCTATCCGATCAGGCGCAGCGCGACGATCAGGCCCGGTATCGGCGACTTGCGCGCATATTCGTGGACATCGCGGCGCAACAGCTCGACGGCGAGCCCGGCCTTTGCCGCAACGCGGGCGATGTAATCGGCGCCATGTCGAAAGCAGCCGCCCTGGCCGAGACCGTTGAGCGTCGCAACGGCTACGGCGTCCGGATCATCGTCATTCGGAAACGCCGTGAAGACGAACAACCCGCCCGGGCGAAGGCATCGCGCCACCGCGTCGAAGACGACGTCGAGGTCGCCGAAATGAATGACCGTCGCGGCGCTGACGACGACGTCGCAGGTGCGAGGATGGCTGTTCAGATAGTCGATCAGATCGCCCCGATGCAGTTCGTCATAGACATTCTTGCCGCGCGCCTGGGCCAGCATCGGCTCCGACATGTCGACACCAATCAGATGGCGCGTTTCGGAACGAAGCAGTTCGCCGACGAGGCCGGTTCCGCAGCCGGCATCGACCACGGTATCGGCGCGCTGATCGCTCAACGAAGCCAGCGCCGCCGCAACGAGCCGATGCCCCTGATAGCCGGCATTTCCCGCCGCACCATTGTCCCATCCATTCGCGCGTGACGCATAGAGGCGGGAAATCTGCTGGTCGGTTGCGCGCGAGGGCAGCGTTCCGCCGACGGCGGCGAGCAGCATCGCAATTTCGTCACGATCACCGGGATGCCGGGCGAGATGGTTTTCGAAACAGACCTTGGCGCCGTCCGGGCAGCCGGCGCGCGCGAGCAGAATGCCGAAGGCCTTGTGCGGAAAGCCAGGCACGTTCTCCGCGCGCGCAAGTATCTCGGCCTGCTCGAACGCCTCCACGACCTTGCCCTTGTCGATGTGCGCGAGGCCCAGATGGATGCGAGCCTCGAAATGCTGCGGGTCGCACATCAGGGCCGCTTGGTAGTGGTGATCGGCGTCGTCGTGTTCGGCAAGCTGCGTGAGCGCAAAGGCGAGGCCGAAATGGGCATCGGCGTAAGACGGCCTGAGCGCAAGGGCCTGGCGAAAAGCCGGAACGGCTTCGCCGAAATGGTGCTGCGCCGACAAGCCGATGGCGAGATTGAATGCAACAACCGCGTCATTCGGATTGATCTGAAAAGCGTAGGCGAAATGCCGCGTTGCCTCCGGGACGCGCCCGGTTTCCTTCAGTATCGAGCCGAGATTGTTATGTGCCTCGTAGCAGCGCGGATCCGCCGCGATAGCTTCGCGGTACTTTTCCTCCGCCTTGTCGATCCGGCCTCCCTTTTTGTGGAGTTCGGCGATCTCACCGAGATGCCGCGGATCTCTGCTTTTTGCCAGGATGCGGCGCTGACTGCGGTTCATGAATTCGCTCCGGAATGCCGGGAGCATTCAATGAGCAGTATGGTTAGCAATTCGTTAACGCCGGGCTGCCGGGCCGGACACAGGCCACCACGCGCAGCGCTGCCGGTCAGGCGCCCGCCCGGTCGCTGGCGCGGGAGGATTTCGCCATCGCCTCCGGCGCAAACCCCTGCAGGAACAATTCGACCGCCATGTCGGCGAATTCCTGCGGGCCGATGCCGCCCTTCGGGTCGTACCAGGTGTAGGTGTAGTTGATGATGCCGAACAGGATCATCGTGTAGATCTTCTTGGTGCGCCTGATGATCCGCCCCTCGGCATCGAGCCTGACCAGCAGGTCCGTGACGATATCGACGAGCTGGCGCTCGAGATCCTTGATGATCTTCTGCTCGTCCTCGCTCAGGAACGACAGGTCGTGGATCAGCACCCGCTGCTCGTGCGGCGATTTCGCGTTGACCTCGACCACCGCACGGATGACGTTCTGAAACTGCGTCAGCGTCGGCCCCCCGGCGGCGACGGCGGTTTCGACATGCGCGATCATCTCGCGGATATGCGCGTCGAGGATCGCGAACAGGATCGCTTCCTTGGAGTCGAAGTAGTGATAGAGCGCGCCGCGCGACAGCTTGCAGGCATCGGCAAGGTCGGCGATCGAGGCCCGCATGTAACCCTGGGCTGAAAACAGCCGGGCGGCATTGGTCAGGATGCCCAAATGGATGCCGTCGTAATTCTCCGAGCGTGTCCGCGCCATAAGATAATGTCCGCCTCAGTTCAGCTTCAGCTCGTATCCCAGGGCCTGCTTAGCTGATTCAGCAGCCTTATCGAGGATCAGCAGCGCGCCGGACGCCCGGCCAACCCTGCGACCCCTTATCGCAAAAAATTATTTGAACGGCCAGTCGGATTATAATAGAATGATCCAAATCAAAGACAGCCGGGCAAAACCGTGCAGCGCATTTGGGAGGTGGAATGACGGTCGTTCAGGCGGATGCTGTCGTGATCGGGGCCGGCGCCGGCGGGCTTTGCGCCGCCGCGCGGCTTGCCCATGCCGGGCTGCACACCATCGTCGTCGACGACAAGGACCGGATCGGCGGGCGCGCTTCCACCGAGCAAATTGAAGGGTTTACCGTCAATATCGGCGCGATCGCGATCGAACTCGGCGGTGTCTTCGAGGAGACCTTCACTACCGTCGGCGCCCCGCTCGATATCCGCATGCCGGAGCCGGCCAGTTCCTTCTTCATCGACGGCAAGCTGATCGACGTCGGCCGCGGCGGCTGGTCGCTGCTGCTGGGACAGCTGACCAAGCAGGCTTCACGCATCCTGGAAAAGTTCGCCGATGCCCGTTCGGGCAACCTCCCCGACGGCCGGCAATCGACCGAGGACTGGCTCAAGACCTATACCAAGAACGAGTCCGTGCACGCGATCTTCCGCAATCTCTGCGCGGCGATCTTTGCCTGCAATTCGGCCGAATTGCCGGCGCGCGCGTTCCTCACCTATTTCACCAGCAAGGGCGCGTTCAAGCGTTTCGGCTTCTGCCCGCAAGGCACGATCGGCGTCTGGAATGCGCTGGGAACTGTCATCAAGCGCAACGGCGATATCTGGCTGTCGTCGCCCGCGATGCATATCCATACGATCGACGGCCGCGTCGATGGCGTCACTGTCATGCGCGACGGCCAGCCGGTGCGGATCGCAACCAATCTCATCGTCAGCAACGCCGGGCCCAAGGCCACCGTCGCGCTCGGCGGGGAAGCCGCCTTCCCGCCCGCCTATGTCACGCAGGTGCGCACCGGGCTGAAGCCGGCCGCCAACATCGTCGTCAACATCGCGAGCCAGGAACCGCTGATCGCGCACCCCGGCATCGTGACCTTCGGCAAGACGCGGCGGCTCTGCAACATGGCCAACCTCACGGCCACCTGCCCTGAACTGGCCCCACCAGGCTGGCACCTTTACGTCGCCTATGCCGTGCCGATCCCGGCGCTCGGCGATTTCGATTCCGATGCCGAGGTCGAACTGGCGCTGATGGATCTGCGCGAGCAATTCCCGAACTTTGCGAAAGCGAAAATCCTGTCGATCCGCGTGATGCGCGACGACTGGCCGGCCCAGCGCAGCTGCGCCGGCTACGATTTGCCGCGCGAGACCGGCATCGATGGCCTGTGGTGCGTCGGCGACGCCGTCAAGCAATACGGCAATGGCGGTACGCAAGCGTGCGCCGAAACCGCGAAGATCGTTACCGACGCTATCCTCGCGCAGCGCCCGCGCGTGCCGCAGGCGAGCCGGGTGTAAGATGCCGACAACGCTCCCGACACAGACCACGATCAGCGGTGCGCAAGCAGCGCCCGATCCGGATTGCCTGCTCGAATTCCGCAACATCCGCATCGTCTACGACAACGCCATCGAAGCGATCCGCGACGTCAGCATCTCGGTTCCGCAAGGCGGCATCGTCGCCCTGCTCGGCTCCAACGGCGCCGGCAAATCGACGCTGCTGAAGGCAATGTCGGGCATTCTCTATACGGAAGAAGGCGTGATCGAGAACGGAACGATCCGTTTCCGCAACGAGGAGGTGCATCATCTGGCGCCGGACGAGTTGGTCCGGCGCGGCATCGTCCAGGTGCCGGAAGGCCGCCGGGTGTTTCCCGCGCTGACCATAGACGAAAACCTGCAGATGGGCGGCTACACCAAGACCGCGGCCGAGGCGCGCGACCGCCGCGAGAAAGTATTCGCGCTGTTTCCCCGCCTGTACGAGCGCCGCGACCAGATCGCGGGCTACATGTCCGGCGGCGAACAGCAGATGCTGGCGATCGGGCGCGCTTTGATGACCGATCCGGTGCTGCTGGCACTCGACGAGCCGTCGCTCGGCCTCGCGCCACTGATCATCGACCGCATCTATGAGGTGATCGCCAAGCTGCGAGACGAAATGAAGATGACGGTGTTGCTGGTCGAGCAGAACGCCCAGCGCGCGCTCGACATCGCCGATTACGGCTACATTCTCGAGACCGGCCGCGTGGTGCTCGACGGCACCGCCAGGAAGCTCGCCGCCAACGAGGACGTGCAGGAATTCTATCTCGGCGTCTCCAATGCTGGCCGCAAGAGCCTGCGCGACGTCAAGCATTACAAGCGGCGCAAACGGTGGCTGTCGTGACCAGCCTCCTCACAGTCGACAACCTCAGCAAGCGCTTTGGCGGCCTGCAGGCCGTCGCCGACGTCAGCCTTGCCGTCACCCGGGGCGAAATCTGCAGCGTGATCGGCCCGAACGGCGCCGGCAAGACCACGCTGTTCAACATGATCTCGGGCGTACTGCGGCCCAGCGGCGGCCGCATGATGTTCGATGGCATTGACCTTGCCACGGTCTCGCCGTCGCGCTTTGCCGCGATCGGCATTGGCCGGACGTTCCAGAATCTGGCGCTGTTCAAGCACGGCACCGTGGTCGAGAACATCCTGACCGGCCGCCACACCCATCTGTGCTCCAATGTGCTCGATGCCGTGATCTTCTTCGGCCGCACAAGGCGCGAGGAAATCGCGGCCCGGCAGCGGGTCGAGCACATCATCGAGTTCCTCGAGATCGAGCACATCCGCGACGCCGTCGTCGGCACGTTGTCCTACGGCCAGCAGAAGCGCGTCGAGCTCGGGCGGGCGCTGGCGTGCGAGCCGAAACTGCTGCTGCTCGACGAGATGGTGTCCGGCATGAACCAGGAAGAGACCGAGGACATCGCCCGCTTCGTGCTCGATATCCGCGACGAGCTCGGCATCACCGTGCTGATGATCGAGCACGAGATGCGGATCGTGATGGATATCTCCGACCGTGTTCACGTGCTGAATTTCGGTCGCAAGATCGCCGAAGGCACCCCCGCCGAGGTCAGGAGCAATCCGGCCGTCACGGAAGCCTATCTCGGCGGCCAGCGCACGGACGCCGCAGCAAAGGTGGACGCGTGATGTCGATCGTCGACACGCTCCGGACCGAGCATCCGGCAATCCAGCCAAGCCCGGCGCGCGCCTCATCCGCGACGGACGCAGCTTCGTTGCGAACCGCGCTGAAGAACGCCGACATCACGATTCCGCAATTGCTGCGCCAGCGCGCGGCGATGCACGGAGATGCCCTCGCCCTGCGCGAGAAGGAATATGGCATCTGGAATCCCTATTCCTGGCGCCATTATTACGAGACCGCGCGCGCGGTGGCGCTCGGCCTGCTCTCGCTCGGCCTCAAGCCGGGGGACCGGGTCGCGATCGCCGGTGAGAACACGCCGGAATGGTTCTACGCCGATCTCGGCATCCAGATGATCGGCGCGGTCGCCGTCGGCATCTACCCCACCAACCCCTGGGTCGAGCTGCAATACATCGTTCGCCACTCCGGCGCGCGCGTCGTCGTGACCGGCGATCAGGAGCAGACCGACAAGGTGCTGGACGCGCTGGCCAGCAATGACGGCCTGCCGGCGCTGGAGGCCATCGTCTGCGTCGACATGAAGGGCCTGCGACAGTACCGGCAGTCGCAATTGATGTCGTTCGAGAAGCTTTGCCAGCTCGGCAAGAGCTACGCGCTCGAAAATCCCGACGCCAATGCGACGCTGGATCGCCTGATCTCGCAGGCTTCGCCCGACGACGTCTCGATCCTGGTCTACACTTCGGGTACGACGGGGCCGCCAAAGGGCGCGATGCTGACGCATCGGAACCTGGTCTACGCCGCCTACATCTATGCCGAAGCGGTAGGTATCGCCGACAAGCCGTTCGAAGCCGTCAGCTACCTGCCGCTGTGCCACGTCGCCGAGCGATGCTATGGCGAAGTCACGCATCTCGTGCTCGGCGGCTCCGTCAGCTTTGCTGAATCGATCGACACCGTCGCGCTCAACATCCGCGAGATCGCGCCGACCTTCTTCGTCGGCGTGCCCCGCATCTATGAAAAGCTGCAGCAGGGTTTCCTGTTCCGGCTCGGCGAGAGCGGGCAACTGCGCCAGCACTTCGTCAAAGCCTGCATGGCCTGGGGCCGCAAGCTGTCTGACCGCCGGCAGAACGGGACGACCTCATGGCTGGATAGCATCAGCTACGCCCTGCTCTACGTGCTGCTGTTCCGCAACATCCAGCGCCATCTCGGCTTTGCCCGCAGCCGCCATCGCCTGTGCGCCGGCGCGTCGATCTCGCCGGAGACGCTCCGCTTCTTCGACATCGTCGGCCGCCCGGTATCGCAGGGCTACGGGCTGACCGAGAGCGGCGGCGTCGCCTTCATCCAGACCGGCAGCCATCACCGGCTCGGCGGCTGCGGCCTGCCGCTGCAGCACACCGATTGGAAGCTCGACGCCGACGGTGAGATCCTGCTGCGCAACCCCGGCGTCTTCAAGGGCTATTTCCTTGACGAGAAGGCCTCGACCGCGACGCTGGAACCCGGCGGCTGGCTGCGCACCGGCGACATCGTCGAGATCATGGACAATGGCGAGATCACCGTGGTCGACCGCAAGAAGGCGATCATCATCACCGCCGGCGGCAAGAACATCGCGCCCTCCGAGATCGAGAATGCGCTGAAGGACTCCGAGTTCATCAAGGAAGCCATCGTCGTCGGCGAGGCCAAAAAATATCTCGGCGCCATCATTCAGGTCGATTTCGACAATGTCGGACGCTGGGCGCGCGACAAGGCCCTGCCCTACACCAACTACAAGTCGCTCTCGCAGCTCGAGGAAGTGCACGAACTGGTCGATCGCATCGTGGGCGAAACCAACAAGCGTTTTGCCCGCGTCGAAAACATCCGCCGCTTCGCGATCCTCGAGAAGGAACTTGACCACGACGACGGCGAACTGACCGCCACGCAAAAGGTGCGCCGCGCCCTGATCGAAAAAAAGTTCGCGCGCGAACTCGCCATCATCTACCGGGCGGAGGGCTGATGCAGTATTTCACCCAGCTGATGATCTCAGGCCTTGCGATCGGCGCCATCTACGGCCTGATCGCGATGGGCTTTGCGGTGATCTACAAATCCACCGGTCTGGTCAATTTCGCACAGGGCGAGATGACCATGATCACGGCCTATATCGCCTGGACGATCTCGACCACGGTCAGCGGCAACATGTTCGTCGTCGCCATCGGCGCCATCCTCGCCGCCGTGATCCTCGGCCTCGTGATCGAACGTGTCGTGATGCGGCCGATGCTGGGCGAGCCGGTTTTCGCCACCGTCATGGTGACGATCGGTCTTGCCGTTATCCTGCGGTCCTCGATCAACTTCATCTGGGATGCCTATCCGCACGGCCTCGACGTCGGCTTCGGCCGCACCATCGTACGGATCGGGACTATCGGCGTGCGCACCGGGCAGATCGCCGTCATCGCCACGCTGCTGGTGCTGCTCGCCGCAATCTGGGCGTTCTTCCGCTACAGCAAAATCGGCGTCGCGATGCGCGCCGTCGCCGCAGACGACCGCACCGCGCTCCTGATGGGCATCAGCGCGACGAAAGTCCACGCGCTGGCCTGGGCGGCCTCGTCCGTCATCGCAGGGATCGGCGGCGTGTTCTTTGCGCTGTCTTACGATCTTTCGCCGGCCATGTTCCAGCTCGGTCTGAAAGCGTTTCCGGCCACAATCCTCGGCGGCCTCGACGCCGTGCTTGGCTCCGGCCTCGGCGGGCTTCTGATCGGCATCACCGAAAATCTCGCCGGCGGCTATGTCGGCTCCGGCATGAAGGAGGTCGCGGGCTTTGCGATGATCATCGTCGTGCTGATGATCCGCCCGTTCGGCATCTTCGGCGAACGCGACATCGAGAGGGTTTGACGATGCGCACCGGCGATTTCAAGCAAACCTACGGCGAACTCGTCACGCTGGTGGATTCCCCGCCGGTGTGGCTGTGGTCGGCGCTTCTCGTCGCCGCGCTGATCGTTGCGCCCTTCATGCTGAATTCCTACATCCTGTCGTTCCTGATGATCATCCTGATCACGGTGGTCGGCGCGCTCGGACTGAATATTCTCACCGGCTACACCGGTTTGATCTCGCTGGGCCATGTTGGCTTTCTCGTCACCGGCGCCTATGCCTATGCCATCCTCGTTTCCAAGTACCAGATGCATCCGCTGATCGGGTTCCTTGGCGCCGGCGTGGTGCCGGCCGTTGCCAGTCTGATCGTCGGCGCGCCGTCGCTGCGGCTGAAGGGGCTATATCTTGCCATCACCACGCTGGCGTTTTCCTTCATCATCAACACCGTTATCCTGGAGGCGCGCTGGCTGACCAACGGCGCCCGCGGCATCGCCGTGCAGCGGCCGGAGATCTTCGGTATCAGCTTCGACAGCGACGCGGCCTTCACGTATCTCTGCCTCGGCTTCGCCATTCTCACGCTGTTCGCCACGCTCAACATCCGCCGCAGCCGCGTCGGCCGCGCCTTTGTGGCCATCCGCGACAATGACACCGCCGCCCGCGTCATGGGCATCAATTTGCATGCCTATAAACTGTTCGCCTTCGTGACGTCGGCCTTCATCACCGGCCTGTCAGGCGCCCTGTACGGGATCTACCTCTCGTTCGTCAGCGTCGAAGGGTTTCCGTTTCTGCTCTCGATCGAGGCGCTGGCGATCCTGATCGTCGGCGGGCTCGGCTCGGCGCTCGGTGCGGTCCTCGGCACGGTGCTGATCGTGCTGCTGCCCGAGGCGACGCGCATGGTCTTCAGCCTGTTCAGCGCGCAGATGGACGCGATGTTCACGACCGGCGCGCAGGAACTCAAGAGCATGCTCTACGGCCTCGTCATCATCCTGTTCCTGCGCTTCCAGCCGCGCGGACTGGTCGGCGCCTGGCACGATATCCGGCGCATGTGGGTGAACTGGCCGCTTCGTTACTAACCAGAAAACAAAACAGGAGGAGGAAACGATGAGAAAATATCTGGCGACGGCGCCGCTGCTGCTCGCAGCCGCGTATCTCGTGCCCGGTCCCGCGCTGGCGGCCGATCAGGGCATTACCGACACCGAGATCGTGATCGGCGATGTCGAACCGTTGACCGGCCCTCCCGCCCTGCTCGGCGTCGCCGCCTCGATCGGGCACAAGATCGCGATCGCGGAAGCTAACGCCGCCGGCGGCATCAACGGACGCAAGATCAAATACGTCCTCGAAGACGACGGCTACGTCACCGCGCGCACCATCCAGGGCGTCAAGAAAGTGATCGACGTCGACAAGGCTTTCGCCATGCTGGGTATTTCCGGCTCCGGCCAATCCATCGCCGTGATGCCGGTGCTGGAGAAGGCCGGCATTCCCACCGTGATCGACGTCGCCCCGGTCAAGTTTCTCTGGGAGCCGCCGCGCAAGAACGTCTTCGTGGTCGGCCAGTCCTACGAGGAAGGCATCATTCACCTCGTCAACTATCTGGCCGAGAAGAATCCCGGCAGGAAGTGGGGCCTGATCACGCAGGACGACGATTACGGCATCACGGTGCGCGACGGCTTTGATACCGTGGTCAAGGCCAAAAAGCTCAACGTGGTCTACAGCGGCAACTACAAGAAGGGTCAGCAGGATTTTTCCTCCGATATGCTGCAGCTCAAGGAATCCGGCGCTGAGGTATTTCTCGCCGGCGGCATCATCGGCGAGAATATCGCGATGATGAAGGAACTGGAGAAACTCAACATCAAGCCGGTGGTCGGCATCTTCTGGCCCGGCCGCGTCGAGCCGGTGCTGAAGCTGATGGGCCCGGCCGGCGACGGCCTCTACGCCGTCGATTATGTCGAGCCGTTCGCGGGCGCCGCCGGCAAGGCGTTCCTCGAAAAGGCCAAGGGGCTGATCCCGGAAGCCGAGATGAAGGGCATCAACCGCTATTCGATGACGGGTTACGCCGCCGCCAAGGTGCTCATCGCCGCGATCGACCGCTGCGGCAAGCAGCCGACCTGGGCCTGCACCATCGCCGAACTCGAAAAGACCAGGAACGTCGAAACCGGCATCATGGCCCCGATCAGCTTCGGCTCCGGTGTGCGCTTCTCGAACCAGAAACTGCAGATCATGCAGTCTGAGTTTTCGACGCTGAGCTTCAAGCCGGTGAATTGAATGAGCGAGGGCTACGACTGTTCCCCTCTCCCCTTGTGGGAGAGGATGGATCGAATGAGCGAAGCTCATTCGAGACGGGTGAAGGGTTGGATCAGCGAGCACTGAACGAGCGGAGAAATACCCCTCATCCGGCAGCCCTTGGCTGCCACCTTCTCCCACAAGGGGAGAAGGGAAGAAGCGCACCCGCTGCTTCCGACATCCCTCACATCCGCTTCGCAACCTCTTCCAGCATGACCTCGGTGGCGCCGCCGCCGATGGTCAGCACCCTTGCATCGCGCACCATCCGCTCGATCGGCGTGCCCCGCATGAAGCCGGTGCCGCCGTGCAGCTGGAGGCAGCCATGCACGACCTCGTGCAGCACTTCCGGCGACAGCGCCTTCACCATCGATACTTCACGGGGGCACGGCTTTCCGGCCTGCACCAGTTCCGCCGCATGATAGGCGAGCGCCCTCGCCGCCTCGGCCTTGGTCGCCAGCAGCGCGAGCTTCAGCCGCACCGCCTGCTGGTTCCACAACGGCCCGCCAAACGCCTGCCGGCTTTTCACGTAGTTGGTGGTGAGTTCGATCGCCTTCGCGGACTCGCCGGCGCAGATACCGCCGATGCAGATCCGCTCGTTCTCGAAAGTCTCCATGATGCCGTAGAAGCCACGGTTCTCCTCGCCCAGCAGGTTGTCGGCGGGGATGCGCACGTCCTGGAAGGCGATCTCGGCGGTGTCGGAGCAAAGCCAGCCGTGCTTGTCGAGTTTTGTGACCGATATGCCCGGCGTCGTCCGCTCGACAATGAACAGCGAAATGCCGCGGCTGCCCTTGGCGGCGGGATCGGTGCGCGCGGCGACGATCAGGATATCGCCGTAGACGGCGTTCGTGATGAACATTTTTGAGCCGTTGATCACCCAGAAATCGCCGTCACGGCGGGCGCGGGTCTTGAGGCCAGCGACGTCAGAGCCCGCATCGGGCTCCGTCACCGCGATCGAGCAGATCGTCTCGCCGCGGATGATGGCTGGAAGATATTTCCGTTTCTGCTCCGGTGTGCCGCGCAAGGTGATGTGAACCGCCGACATGTCGGTATGAACCAGCACTGAGGAGGTAAAGCCGCCGAAGCTGGAACGGCCGAGTTCTTCCGCCCACACCATCGACGCCAGCGGCCCCATATCGGTGCCGCCATACTCCGCTTCGTGCCGCATGCCGAGGAAGCCGAGCGCGCCCATGCGGCGGTAGATCTCGCGCGGGATTTTTCCGTCGCGCTCCCATTGCTCGCCATGCGGCACCACTTCCTTCTCGACGAAGCGGCGAACCTGTTCGCGCAACATCCGGAGTTCCTCGGAAAGCTGCGGCATGTCAGAGAAATGGAATTCGCTGTCGGACTGACCGCGGGGATCGGCGGGCCTGACGTTCATGATGATGCCCTCTCGGCCTTGAGATGGAGATGCCGGCCGAGAAAGCCGGCAATGGATGCGATCGCCTGATGCGCCTCGGGAATTTCAGGGAACATCTGGAAGACGTGAATCATGCCGTCCCATACCTGCAGATCGACATCGACGCCGACAGCGCGGGCCTTGTCGGCCAGCATGACCGAATCATCCCGCACGGTTTCGCGGTCGCCGACCTGGATCAGCAGCGGCGGCAATCCCCCGAGGTCGGCATGGAGCGGTGATGCCAGCGGATGTTTTGGATCGCCCTCGCCCAGATAGTTTTTGGCCAGTGCCACGATCATCGCCCGCTGATGAATCGGATCGGCATCGGCCCGGCTGACATAGCTCGCACCGGTCGCGGCCATATCGGTCCATGGCGACATCAGCGTGGCCGATACGGGCAGCGGCAGTCCCCGCTCGCGCAAGGCAAGCATCGCGGCCAGCGCGAGGTTGCCTCCGGCGGAATCTCCGGCGAAGGCGATGTTGCCGGACTTCAACCCCAACTCCCGCATCCAGCCGTAGGCCGCGAGCGCATCGTCGAGTCCTGCCGGAAAGCGATGCTCCGGTGCGAGGCGGTAGTTGATCGCGAGCACGCGGCAGCCGCTGGCGCAGGCGATCTGCGAGATCAGGTCGCGGTGAGAGGACACGGAGCCGATCCGAAAGCCTCCGCCGTGAAAATAGAGGATCGCCTTGTCCTGCGGGACGCCAGCGGGCGATATCCATTCGCCGTCGATGCCACCGGCCGATACCGGCTCGCAACTGACGGGCGCATTGGTGCCGCCAAAGGCCACATCCCAATCACTCCGCATCTGGCCTACCGACGTGTCGCGGTTCCAGCCCCTGTAAACGGCGCGGAGACGCGCGATGGCGCGATCGACCGGAGTTGTTGCGACGTTTGCGGCAGTATCCGCCATGTCAGCCGCCCACTCCCATGCCGCCGGAGACACCGATCGTCTCGCCGGTAATGTAGGACGCCTGATCGGACGCCAGGAACAGCACCGCGGCAGCAATCTCCTCGGGCTCACCGAGCCGGCGCAGCAGCGTTGCATCGGTCATCGCGCGCAAAATCTTGTCGCCGCCATCGGCGACGGCTGCCTCCAGCATCGGCGTACGGATCGGACCCGGCGCGATCGCATTGGCGGTGATCCGGAACCGCGCGTTTTCGCGCGCGATGCTTTTGGTGAAGGCGATGACGCCAGCCTTGGCCGCGGAATACACCGCGCCACCCTTGGAACCCAGCCGTGCCGCTTCCGAGGTGATGTTGATGATTCGTCCGAAACCAGCCGCCTGCATCGCCGGGAGTACGGCGTGGGTGCATGCAAAGGCCGAGACCAGATTGACGGCCAGCAGCCGGGTCCAGTCCTCTGGGGCCGTGTCGG
>JAQSDT010000691.1 GCA_029946075.1 bacterium
TCCGGAAGTTCTTCGGCAAGACTGCAGGCGTCGCCACCACCACCGCGACGGCGGATGCCACCGTGATCCAGACGAGGCACCGGATTCCTGAAGCGCCGCTGCATGCCGGGCAGGTGCTGGTGTATCAGGTGCCGATCCCGGAACCGCTGCGCTTTCTGGAACCGCGCGAAACCGAGACGCGGCGCATGCACGCGCTCGGCGAATATGGCCTGATGCATGTCAAATTGTACGAGGATATCGCGCGCTTCGGCCACATCGCGACGTCGTATGCCTATCCGGTCAAGGTCAATGCGCGCTACGTGATGGACCCGTCGCCGACGCCGAAATTCGACAATCCGAAGATGAACAATTGCCCGGCGCTGCAATTGTTCGGCGCCGGCCGCGAGAAGCGGATCTACGCCATTCCGCCACATACCGAGGTGCTGTCGCTCGACTTCGAGGACCATCCGTTCACCCGTTACCGCTTCGATGCCCCCTGCGCGCTCTGCGGCGCCGGCGATTCCTACCTCGACGAAATCGTCACTGACGACAAGGGCGGGCGGATGTTCGTCTGCTCCGACACCGATTATTGCGAGTCCCGCCAGCAGGCCGGCCATCAAGGCAGCGAGAGCGCGGCCCCGCACAAGGAGAGGCCGCATGCCTGAGCCCGGCAATTTCGTGCAGGACGAACAGCCATTGCTGGTCGCCGAAAATCTCGGCAAGACCTACGGCCGGCTGGTCGCCTGCCGGGACGTCTCGTTCTCGCTGCATGCCGGCGAGGTGCTCGCCATCGTCGGCGAGTCCGGGTCGGGAAAATCGACGCTGCTGCAATTGCTGTCGGCCCAACTGGCGCCGACCGCGGGCCGGGTTTCGTACCGGATGCGGGATGGCGTGCTGCGCGATCTTGCGAGCCTCGGCGAAGCCGAGCGCCGCTTCCTGTTTCGGACCGACTGGGGCTATGTGCATCAGGACCCCGCGCAGGGCCTGCGGATGGCAGTCTCGGCCGGCGCCAATGTCGGCGAGCGGTTGATGGCGGTGGGTTGGAATCACTACGGCCGGATCCGCGATACCGCGTCCTCCTGGCTGGAACGGGTCGAGATCGATACCGGCCGTATCGATGACGCGCCACGCACCTATTCGGGCGGTATGCGGCAGCGGCTACAGATCGCACGCAACCTCGTCACCGAGCCGCGTCTCGTATTCATGGACGAACCCACCGGCGGGCTGGATGTATCGGTGCAGGCGCGTCTGCTCGATCTTCTGCGGAATCTCGTCAGCGAACTTGGGCTCGCCGCCATCGTCGTCACGCATGATCTCGCGGTAGCGCGACTGCTGTCGCACCGGGTGATGGTGATGAAAGGCGGAAGGGTGATCGAAACCGGCCTGACCGACCAGGTGCTGGACGATCCCCGCGAACCCTACACGCAACTTCTCGTTTCCTCGATCCTGCCGGCATGAGCGCAGCAATGACAGCGATGATCGATATAACAAGCGCCGAAAAGACCTTTACGATGCACCTGCAGGGCGGTGTCGAGCTGCCGGTCGTGCGCGGCGTTTCGTTTCACGTTGTATCAGGCGAATGCGTGGTCTTGTCCGGACCGTCAGGCGCCGGAAAATCCTCGATCCTGAAGATGATCTTCGGCAACTACCGCTGTGATGGCGGCCGGATCGGTATCCGGCACCAGGGAACGGTCATTGATCTGGCCACCGCCGAACCGCGGCAGGTGCTGAGCGTACGCCGCTCGACCATCGGCTATGTCAGCCAGTTCCTTCGCGCGGTGCCGCGGGTCGCGACGCTGGACGTGGTCGCGGAACCCCTGATCGCCAACGGAACGGCGCGTGCGGAAGCGCGCGAGAAAGCCGGCGGGCTGCTGCGCCGGCTCAACATCCCGGAGCGGCTGTGGACGCTGCCGCCGTCGACCTTCTCCGGCGGCGAGCAGCAGCGCGTCAACATTGCGCGCGGTTTCATCTCCGATCTGCCGATCCTGTTGCTGGACGAACCGACCGCTTCGCTGGATGCGGTCAATCGCGCCGTCGTGGTGGAACTGGTCGGCCAGAAAAAGCAGCAGGGCGTCGCCATGGTGGCGATCGTCCACGACGATGAAATCCGCCATCGGATCGCCGACCGGACTGTCGACGTAACCTCGTTTGCCGCCGCGGCTTGAGAAAGAATGTGAGATGACTTCGACAACACAGGAAACTGTCCTCGGCAATGCCCGCATCGTGCTGGCCGATCGCGTGATCGAGAACGGCTGGGTCGCGCTTGCCGATGGCCGCATTGCTGAATTCGGCGAGGGGCGCGCACCTGCCGGCAGCGAGGATGCCGCCGGCGATCTCGTCATGCCGGGCCTGATCGAGCTCCACACCGATCATCTCGAAATGCATTACGTGCCGCGCCCGAAGGTGTTCTGGGATCCGATCGCCTCCGTCGTCTCCTATGATGGGCAATTGGCGACGTCCGGCATCACCACGGTGCTGGATTCGCTCCGGGTCTGGCGCGAGGATGGCGCGGAGGACGTCGACGGCAGGGCAGGCGTGCTTGCGGCGGCGATCAGCTCGGCGCGGGAGGCCAACCTGCTGCGCGCCGAACATTTCCTGCACCTGCGCTGCGAAATTCCGATGCCGAGCGTGGTCGAGGAAGCCATGGAATTGATCGACCGTCCGGACGTTCGGTTGATGTCGCTGATGGATCATACGCCGGGCCAACGCCAGTTCCGCGACGAAGCCAAGCTGCGCGATTACTATCGCGGCAAGGGGGCCGGGATGACCGACGCGGAGCTCGATGCGCTGTTCGAGAAACGCTTCGCCTATCAGAAGGCCTATGCCGCGACCAATATGCGCCAGATCGTGGCGCTGGCGCATCAATACCAGATTCCGCTCGCCAGCCACGACGACACGACGGAGGAAAACGTCACGGACGCGATCAACGACCGCGTCGCGGTGGCGGAATTTCCGACCACGCTGGAAGCCGCGCGCGGCCTGCATCAGGCCGGTATCGGTATCCTGATGGGCGCACCGAACGTGGTGCGCGGTGGCTCGCACTCCGGTAACATCGCGGCGATCGATCTCGCGCGCGAAGGGTTGCTCGATATCTTGTCGTCCGACTACATTCCCTCGAGCCTGCTGATGGCCGCGCTGCAATTGCCGAAGGAAGCGCCCGCGATTGATCTCGCCTCTGCCGTTCGTACCGTCACCAAGGCGCCGGCCGAAGCGGTCGGGCTGGCGGACCGCGGGGAGATTGCCGTCGGCAAACGCGCCGATGTGATCAGGGTGCATGTCGCGCGGGACATTCCGGTGGTTCGGAGCGTCTGGCGGGAAGGACGGCGGGTGGCATGACGGATACGCTTGATAGTGCGGCAGATCAGGCGGCGACGATCGGACCGGGGCGTCTCGTCCTGGTGGTCGGTCCCAGCGGTGCCGGCAAGGACACGTTGCTCGACCTCGCCAGGGCTGCCACGGCCGAGGACGGTAATGTCATATTTCCGCGTCGGATCATCACGCGGGAAGCTTCCGCCTCGGAAGAGAATGAACACGTCAGTCCCGATACGTTTCAGGAGGCGATGCGCCGCGGCGACTTTGCCATGCACTGGGAAGCGCACGGAAACTGCTATGCATTATCGCGCGCGATCGACGACGATATCCGGGCAGGCCGAACCGTCGTTGCCAACGTGTCGCGTACCGTCATTGAGGCCATGCGCCGCGCCTATGCCGACGTGACGGTGGTTTTGATTACAGCCCCGCCCAACGTCCTGGCCGACCGTATCGCGATGCGCGCGCGGAGCAGCGACGGTAGGCTCGAAGCCCGCCTGTCGCGCACCGTAGAGGGCGCTGCAATCGTTCCGGATGTCACCATCGTCAACACCGGCAGCGCCGAGTATCATTCCCGCCAGCTCGTCCGCGCCGTCAAGGGCGAGAAATGGCACGATTGAGAGGGAGACTTGAATGACCGTCGTCACGACCATCGAACAACTTGAAGCCATTTATGGCTTTCCCGGTGAGGCTTCGACGGTCAAGGTCTCGGACCGGGTCACGCCGGCCTACCGCTCGATGATGGACAAATCGCCGTTCGTCGCGCTCGCCACCTGCGGGCCGGAGGGCCTGGATTGCTCGCCGCGCGGCGATGCGCCGGGGTTCGTGCGCGTTCACGACGAGAAGACGCTGATGATGCCGGACCGGCGCGGCAACAATCGCTGCGATTCCCTGCGCAACATTGTGCGCGATCCGCGCATTGCGTTGCTGTATCTGATTCCGGGTTCCGGCAGCACGTTGCGGGTCAACGGCCGCGCGCATCTGTCGGCCGATCCAGCGTTGCTGGATTCGTTCAAGACCGAGGGCAGGGCGCCGCGCACGGTCATCGTCATGGCGGTGGAGGAGATCTACTTCCAATGCGCGCGCGCCATTGTGCGCTCCGACCTCTGGAATTCCGAGAAGCACGTCAATCCCAAAAGCCTGCCGACACCAGGCCAGATTCTCGCCTGCATGAGCGACAACACCGTCGGCGGCGAGCAATACGACCGGGAATGGCCGGAGCGCGCGCGGCAGACCATGTGGTGAGGAATCGAATTTGAAGGTTGCGTAGCCTTCGAAAACACCGAAGGCTCCGTTCAGATCTTACAAATTGCCTGATCGCGGCGAGTTGCGTAACAACCGGACATGGCTCCGCTTTGGCTGGTTCGGTTCAACGCTATCCTGACGTGGTTGAATCCCGTTTTGTGCGTGGTGGCGTCCGTACTGGCGGCGGTCGTCGTCGTCGTTGCGGTCGAACGCCCTTCCGATCAGGTGGCGAGACCGGCAGATCGGAAAATCGCCGCGGAGCCGATACCGAGATCCCCGGTCGCGGCTCTTCGCACGGCGATGCCGCCGGAATGGCTGGATTTGCTACGCTACGATTGAACGCTGACCGGTGGTGCTGTTACCATCTGAAATGGGGAGAAGCCCTGTTGACCTGGCCGCGATCGAACTCGCTCCGCTCGCGATAGCCTTCCTGGCCGATGTCATTCAGAATATGCGGAGAGAGGTCCCGGAGTGCCAATTCGGCCCTGCGCTTGCGCCTGATCTCCCTGAACCATGAAATCGCACGCCGCGTCGGGCAGGCGATCCGCGGCCAGAAACCGGAAATTGAGATAGCGCGAAAATTCACTTGGACCTCGGCAAGGACTGTTCGGCGGCAGGCGCGCTACAGCGCGCCTTGCTCCAGGCAGTCGAGATAGATGAAGTCGGGCGCATGAACGCCTGCCTTGCGCCGGATTTCGACCAGCTCTTCGGATTCGAAGAATGCGCGCGCGTTCGCCAGCGAATCCCATTTCGAGAAATGCACGATCTCGTTGGCATCCTTGTCGTCTCGCAGCAGAATGTAGCTCTGCTCGCCGGCGGTTTTCCGTATCGCCGCTGCACCATCGAAGACCTGTTTCCAGGCCGCGTAATCTTCGACGGCGTGAATGATCAAGACGTAGTGCATTTGATACCCCGTAATGGCGGAGGTGCCGGAGGCCCGGCTGGCCGCGAGCGAGTAGTTACTGCGCTCCGCGGCCTCTCCAAAAGTGAATAGGGATCACCCGGATCGCAGTTTTATTCGCTTGATGGGATGTCGATTATCATTTCATCAACGCCGATGCGTTGCACCGGGCGGCAGCCGGCGACGTCGATGAGGGTCTTCGATGAGACAGTTGATGGTCTTGGCCAACCGGCGGCTGGAGTGGCGGGAGATCGCCGCGCCAAGGCTGCTGCAAGCGACCGATGCGCTGGTTCGTCCGGTGGCATTGTCGGTTTGCGATGCGGATGTTGCCTATCTCAGGGGTGCGTTTCCGTTACGCAGCGAGTTCTGCTTCGGTCACGAGTTCGTTGCCGATGTGATCGAGACCGGAGACCAGGTCGGCGGATTTGCGGTGGGCGACCGTGTCGTGGTGGCGTTCCTGATCGCATGCGGTGCGTGCGACCGCTGCCGGCGCGGCTTTCCCGCCGCCTGCACGGTGGTCCCGCAGAAGTCGGCCTATGGCTTCGGTGTGTTCGGCGACTGGGGCGGCGCGGCCTGTGACCTGATCCGTGTGCCTTATGCCGAAACCATGATGGTGAAATTGCCTCCGGGCGTGTCGGCGGTGGACGCCGCAAGCGTCGGCGATAACCTGTCTGACGCCTTTCGCTGTGTGGAGGAGGGGCTCCGGGAAGAACCCGGCGCGCCGATCCTGATCGTCGCCGGCAATGGCGCGGCACCGTCGATCAGCCTTTACGCGGCGGCGCTGGCGCGTGCGCTCGGTTCGGAGCAGGTGGATTTCATCGACAGCGACCCCTACCGGCTGGCGATAGCGGAATCCGTCGGCGCAAATCCCATCGAAATGGCCGAGGCGCCATCCCGTCACGGCAGCTATCCCGTTACGGTCGACACCAGCGGCGATCCGTCAGGCCGCTGGCTGTCGGCTGCGCTGCGCTCGACGGCGCCCTATGGACGGTGCACCAGTTGCGGCGTCTATCACGGCGCGACGCCGTTGCCCGTCGGAGCCATGTATGAGCGCGGCGTTCGCTTCACGATCGGATGGGCGAACGTCCATGCCCTGATGCCGTCGGTGCTGGATCTGCTGGCGAGGAAGAAGGTGCCGGTAGAGCGGATTCACACCGTGGCGCCGTGGGACGAGGCGATCGACGCGTTGGAAAACCCGCCGGCCAAGCTGGTGCTTGCACGCGAGGCGTCGTCATGAGCGCCGCTGCAGGCACGACCACGACACGCCGGCTCAGCGCACCGGATATCCGTTCCCGCAAGGCCGGCGACAAGATCGTGATGCTGACGGCCTATCACACCTACACGGCGCGTATCGTCGACGATCATTGCGACGTGATCCTGGTCGGCGATTCCCTCGGCAACGTGCTCTACGGTTTTGACACCACGCTTCCTGTGACGCTCGATACCATGATCCTGCATGGCCAGGCGGTGATGCGCGGCTCGAAGAAGGCGCTCGTCGTGGTCGATTTGCCTTTCAACACCTACGAAGCCTCGAAGGAACAGGCCTTCGCGTCGGCATCGCGGATCATGCAGGAGACCGGCTGCGGGGCGGTCAAGCTGGAGGGTGGTGTGCGCATGGCCGACACCATCGACTTTCTGAGGGGACGCGGCATTCCGGTCATGGGGCATATCGGCTTGACGCCGCAGTCCATTCACACGCTGGGATCGTTCCGCGCCCAGGGCCGCGCCGAGGCGGCGCAATTGGCCCAGGGCGGCAACGGTGCGGGACCGATCGAAGAGGACGGCCGCGCCGTCGCCGAAGCGGGCGCCTTTGCCATGGTCGTCGAAGCCGTGGCCGAGCCGCTGGCGCGCCGTATCACGCAAAGCTCTCCCATTCCCACCATCGGTATCGGAGCGAGCGCCGCCTGTGACGGCCAGGTGCTGGTGCTGGAAGATCTGCTCGGGCTGCTGCCGCGTACGGCAAAATTCGTGCGGCGCTATGGCGAACTCGGCCTGTCGGTGCAGCAGGCCGTCGAAGCCTATGCCGCCGACGTACGCGGTGGTGCGTTCCCGGCGGCGGAGCATACCTACAATCTGTTCTGAGCTGCGATCGGGGTCAGGCGAGCGTCCGGTCGTCTCGCCTGACAAGGATCGATCAGGCGCGCCGCGTGGTCAGGAACTGGCCGAATCGGGTGGCGCCCGGCCGCGGGTGCAGGGCGACGAGGCGCGAGTCCTCCGCGGCCGCCTTTCGATGCGCCGCGGCCTCGCGGTAGGCGGGATCGCGGATGACTTCGACGAAGGCCTGTACGCTTGGATATTCCGCGACGAAGCAGAGGTCCCAGTTCTCGGTGCCCGGCCCGATCAGCATCGAGTCGAACTGGCCTTCCCAGATGATCTTGCCGCCGACGCGAGCCAGCACCGGTTCGCTCATCCGGCCGTAGGTTTGATAGGCCTCGACGCCGGTGGCCTCGTGGCCGTCGGGGTAGTCGGCGCGCTCGCGCAGCCGGATCAGGTTGAGCAGATGCACGGCTCCCTGATGCTGGCTGTCGCGGAACGCAAAGAACTGCTCTCTGACGAGATCAACATGACCTGACATTGTTTTCGCCTTGAAGGATTGTTGTGATTGAAGGTGACCGACGGGTGACGACAGGTCAGTGCCCGTTGAAGTGCGCCGGCCGGCGCTCCAGGAATGCGTTGATTCCCTCACGGATGTCGTGGGTGTGAACCGTCTGCGCAAACTGGTTGGCTTCGACCGCGAGGCCTTCATCGATCGAAAGATTGATGCCGCGGGTGACGCTCGCCAGGCACGCGCTGACGGCGATCGGCGACTTCTCGATGATGGATGCCGCGAGCTCCCGGGTTCGCGCTATCAGCCGGGAAGCGGGTACGACCTCGTTGACGAGGCCGATGCGGGCGGCTTCCTCCGCCGAGATCGAGTCCCCGGTCAGGATGAGCTGCAAGGCGCGCTTTCGGCCGATATGGCGCGGCAGGCGCTGCGTCCCGCCAAACGGGGGCGGGAAGCCCAGATTGATCTCGGGCTTGGCAAATCGCGCATGCTCGCTGGCGATGGCGAGCGGACAGGCTTCCGTCACCTCGCAGCCGCCGCCGAAGGCAAGGCCGTTCACCGCGGCGATGATCGGCTTGGAGAAGTTCTCCACGCGCTTGGTCAACGCCTGTCCGCGGCCGACGAATTCGCGCATCGCGGTGGCGACTCCGGCTTCCACGCTGGAAGAGAAGCCCGCAATGTCAGCGCCGGCACTGAAGGCCTTGTCGCCCGATCCGGTCAGGATCACGACGCGAATGGAATCGTCACGCTCGATCGCGTCCAGATGCCGCTGCAGGGCGTCGATGGTCGGATAGTTCAGCGCGTTAAGTTTTGCCGGCCGATTGAGCGTGAGCGTGGCAATATTGCCTTCCACCTCGATCAGTACGGGCTGTTCTGCTGGCGATGTCATGATCCCTGTTCCTGCCTCTATTGCATGGCCGGACGTTGCAATCATTCCCCGGATCAAACAAATTGATAATCTTCGCCGACGCGTGAGAAAACTTCATCTCCGGCGTTTGCTGTGGTTTTGCGTGTATTTCGATCAGGTTACCAAAGGAGAGTGCGATGCGCCCCCGGTTGCCCCCGCTGAATTCCCTGCGCCTGTTCGAAGCGTCAGCCCGGCTGCTGAGCTTCAAGAACGCTGCGGAGGAATTGCTGCTGACGCCCAGCGCCGTCAGCCACGGCATTCAATCCCTCGAGGAGTGGTTGGGGGCGCCGCTGTTCCTGCGCACCACGAAGGGATTGGTGCTGTCGGAGGCCGGCAATATCTATATTCCTGTGGTTCGCCAAGCGCTGGAGTTGCTGGCCAGCGGCAGCGCCCGGATCGTCAATAAACATCGTCTCGGCCAGCTCTCGATCAGCGTGGCGCCGACATTCGGTGCGCGTTGGCTGCTGCCACGGCTGCACAAGTTTCGCGAATTGCATCCGGATATCCATATCGTGATGGACACGTCGCACGAGCGCGCGGAATTGTCGGACAGCGGTGTCGATCTGGCGATCCGCATGGGGCGGGGCAACTGGCAGGGCGTCGTCGCCGACAGGTTGATCGCCGAGGAACTGGTGCCGGTGTGCGCGCCGTCGATCTACGATCGCGTGCGCGATCTGGCCGATATCGAACAGTCGCCGCTCATCCACACCACGAGGGCCAGCGAGGACTGGGTGGTGTGGGCGAGCGAAACCGGCCGGCCTGCGCCGGACCCGGCGAAGGGACTTCGCTTTGACACCATTCACATGGCGTTCCAGGCGGCGTGCCAGGGCCTCGGCGTCGCGATCGGACGCAAGCCGCTCGTCAATGCAGAACTGGCGTCGGGCAGTCTCGTCGAAGTCTGGGAGCCGGTCTTCAGCAATACCTCGTATTGGCTGGTCGGTGCGGAGAGCCGCGCTGATGATCCGCGCACGCTCGCTTTCAGGTCGTGGATCCTGCGGGAGGTTGCTGCGGCTGCGTGATGAATTGCCTTCATTCAGCCGGTCGTATCATTCAATTGTACCTGCGGAATGAAAGGCTAATCTTCAGACGCCATGCATCAGATTGAATTCTGGTTTGATTTCGGGTCGCCTTACGCCTATTTCGGCGCTCTCCAGATCGAGGAGATCGCCGAGCGCTATGGGCGGACGGTATCGTGGCGCCCGTTCATGCTCGGCGCGGCATTTCCCGTGACCGGGATGCGGCTGCTAACGGAGACGCCGTTGCGCGGCGACTATGCGCGCCACGACTGGCAGCGACTGGCGAGAAAGTTTTGCGCTCCGTTCAGCCTGCCGGCCGGGTTTCCGACCGGCAGCGCCAAGCCGGGCCGCGCCTATTACTGGCTGCGCGATCACCAGCCGGCCGTCGCCATTCCCTTCGCCAAGGCCGTGTTTCACAACTATTTCGGTGAAGGGATCGACGGGTTTTCCCGGGAAGGCGTGCTCCGAACCGCGGCCGAGTGCGGCGCGGATGTTGCAAGCCTCGGATCGGCGCTGGACTCGGACGATCTGAAGCAACAATTCAGGGCCGTCACGGATGAAGCGCTCGGGCGCGGCGTGTTCGGCTCGCCGTTCTTCTTCATCGATTCCGAGCCGTTTTGGGGCGCCGACCGGCTGGCGCTCGTTGACGAATGGCTCAGCCGCGGCGGCTGGTGAAGGACCATTGCGCAGCGTGAAATCGATTCACGCCTGATCCAGCATTACTCGTTTGTGGACGTTGCGGCGTCGCCATTACATCCCGCTGAAATCAACGGGGGATGCACCAGATGGCGATTCAATACGCGGCGAGGCGCGCGCAGTTTCGCAGCTTGCACCGGGAAGGATGCTTCATCATTCCCAACCCCTGGGACATCGGGGGGGCGCGGAGGCTCGAAAAGCTCGGCTTCAAGGCGCTGGCGACCACGGGGGCCGGCTACGCCTGGTCAATGGGGCGGGAAGACGGTCAGCTGTCGCTCGAGGATGCACTGGGGCATCTGCGGATGCTCTGCTCCGCCACCGACCTGCCGGTCAATGCCGATTTCGAAACCGGCTATTCCGATAGCCCTGATGGCATCTTCGACAACGTGCTGATGGCGATCGAGACCGGTGTCGCCGGCCTGTCGATCGAGGACCGGAGGGGGCGCGATCTCGTCGAGTTTCCGGTCGCGGTCGAGCGGATCCGCGCTGCCCGGCGTGCCATCGATCATTCCGATCAGGACGTCCTCCTGATCGGCAGGTCCGAAGGTCATTTCCTCGGCAAGCCGGACCTTGAGGCCACGATCGGGCGCCTCGTCGCCTATTCGGAAGCGGGCGCCGATTGTCTGTTCGCCCCCGGCGTCAACGACCTCACGGATATCGCGCGCATCGTCGCCGCCGTTCGGCCAAAGCCGGTCAACGTGATGATCACGGGGCCGAGCCCCCTCGTGTCGGACCTCGCCGCGATCGGCGTTCGGCGCGTCAGCGTCGGCGGCTCGCTGGCGGTTGCCGCGTGGCGTGGCTTTGAAGCGTCGGCGAAGATGCTGCTCGCCGAAGGCAAGCTGCCGCCGCGCCAGTGATCGTTCAGGCGGAGGGACGGAAATGTCCGGGTGAAATCCTGTCAAAATAACCACGAACAATGTCAATTTTGACACTAGTGGATTGGTCGCCAAATCGCAACGATGCCGGTGAAGTCAGGTCCAACGAGGAATTTTGTGCCGATGCCGAACCGCTCCATGAAGCAGGACGACCCGCTTGAGGATTTCACCCGCCGCGAGATCACGCTCGACGGCATCGGCAAGGCCGTGCACGTAACCGGCAAGGGACCGGCGGTCATCGTGATGACGGAGATGCCGGGCATTAGCCCGCACGTCGCGCGCTTTGCCCGCTGGGTTCGCGATGCCGGCTTCACCGTCTACATGCCGTCGTTGTTCGGCCGCGACGGCGCCGTCCCCGGCGCCGAGGAGGGCGCTGCGATCTTTCAGCGCGCCTGCGTGAGTGCCGAGTTTCGCGCCATGGCGTCGAACCAGTCCAGCCCGGTGACGAAATGGCTGCGCGCGCTGGCGCGATTTGCGCACGACGAATGCGGCGGCCCCGGCGTCGGCGCCATCGGCATGTGCTTCACCGGCAATTTCGCGCTGACGATGATGCTGGAACCGTCGATGCTGGCGCCGGTGCTGTCCCAGCCGTCGCTGCCGCTGAACGATCCCGCCGGCATCGAAATCGGGCCCGACGAGGTCAAGGCCGTGCGCGAACGCCTCGAGCGCGAAAACCTGACCGTGATGGCCTATCGTTTCGCGGGCGACAAATTCTGCATGGCCCAGCGCTTCCAGGCCTATTCGGAAGCACTCGGCGATCGTTTCGTCGGCCGGGTGCTTCCGGACAGCGCAGCGAATACCGATCTCGCGCCGTTCTTCGCGCAGCACGTCACGACACCACACAGTGTCGTGACCGCGCATCTGATCGACGAAGCCGGCCAGCCGACCATCGCCGCCCGCGACGAAATCCTCGCGTTCTTCCGGCAGCGCCTGGTTCCGCAGCGGTAAGCGATCATTCTTCGATCGCGCCGCCGATCTTGCGAAGGTGATGCCGGAAGCTGTAGCCGGCATCGCGGCGCCGCTGCGCCAGATATTCCGAGAAGTGGAGCTGGTCGCGCAGGCTGCGGCCGTTGGTCGTGGCCAGCGCCTGGTTGCGCTCGACTTCGCAGATCCCTGCTGCGGCGATCACGAGTGCGCCGATATGTTCGCGCGGCAGGAACACGACACCGTCGCTGTCGGCTACCACGAGGTCGCCTGACGTGATCCGGTGTTCGCCAACGAATGCGCCGCTGAAAACGTCCGGCGGCCGGTCGTCCAGCCGCTGCGGGCCCGCGGGAGTCACGCCGAGGCTGAACATCGGCAGCGCGATTTCGGAAACTTCCAGGTTGTCGCGATGCAGTCCCCAGATCACGATCCCGCCGAGGCCGGCCAGTGCCGCCTCGCGCACCACGAGATCGCCGATGCAGGATTCGTCGAAACGACCGTCATTGTCGACCACGAGGATGTCGCCGCGATCCGCGACCTCGATCGCTTCGAGAAACACGTCCACGCTGCCGACATGCCGCACCGGCCGTGCCCGGCCGCTGGCCCTCATGCCGGTGACGGCCGGACGCATCGTGTGCGGCGCGCAGCGCAGCGGCACGCGGACACGCAGGCAGGCGTCTGCGAGATGCGCGCTCGCGAGTTCGCCGAGCTGAATGGCGTTGTCGATCTGGTTCAAGGCATGACCTCCGTTGATTGCAGCAAGACCCTTGCTGTTGCCGGGCACACCATGCGGACGCACGCGTCTAGCGACAAAGGAGAAGATTTTGACGGACGATGAACAATCTTCATCTGCGGTCGCAGAATTATTCATGCCGCATCCTCGATCGTGTCTTGTATGAGTTTCGTTGCGCGATGGCCCTTGTCATCGCTTCTGCATTGAGACGATCGAGGGAGAAGAAACTTGCCAAAGGCTTATTGGGTCGTTCGCGTGTCGGTCAGGGACGAGCAGCGATATCCCGAGTACATCGCAGCGGCCGGCGCCGCGTTCCAGAAATTCGGCGCGAAGTTCGTCGTGCGCGGCGGCCCGTTCGACCTGATGGAAGGCAACGCCCGCGAGCGAAACGTCGTCGTCGAGTTCAGGGATCGCACCACCGCCGTCGCCTGTTATCAGAGCCCGGAATATCAGGCCGCCAAACTCATCCGTCAGAAATATGCGGATGCGGATTTCATCATCATCGACGGTGTGCCGGATTAGGGACGCTTGCCATGATTGTTACGGTATTTCGTACCAGGCTGAATCCCGGCGTCGACGCCGAATATGGTCCGACGGCGCAGCGGATGAGCGAGCTCGCCCGGAACGTCCCGGGTTACGTCTCCCACAAGGGATTCATTGCCGAGGACGGCGAGCGCGTCACCATCGTCGAATTCGAATCGGAAGAGGCGCTGGATCGCTGGCGCATCGATCCCGAGCATCGCGGCGCCAAGAAGCGCGGGTTCGAGAGCTTCTACAGCGAGTTCAAGTTCCAGATCTGCAGCGTTATCCGCGAGCGCGTCTGGTCGAGTGCGGCAAGGCAAGGCCATTCGAAATGAAAGTTACGATCTGCGAATTCCCGGACGAAGCCACGCACAAGAAGCCGGCATGGGATGCACTGATCGAGCACGTCGCGGCCGAGAAGCCGCATCTCGTGGTGCTTCCGGAGATGCCGTTCTGCGACTGGATTTTCGTCGGCGACGAGATCGACTATGACAAATGGCGCAAGGCGATCGCCGACCATGAATCCATGCTCGGCAGGTTCGAGGAGCTGGCGTGTCATACGGTGACGGGCTCGCGGCCGATCGAGCGCGACGGCCGCCGGCTCAACGAAGCCTTCGTATGGTCGAAATCAGGAGGATATCGGGCCATCCGCAGCAAATGGTATCTGCCCGACGTGCCGGTCGCGCGGGAGGCGCTGTGGTTCGATCAGGGCGACCGGAGCTTCCCTGCGGTATCGTGCGGTTCGCTGCAGCTCGGCGTGCAGCTCTGCAGCGAGATCATGTTTCCGGAGCATGCGCGCGAGATCGGCTTTGCCGATGCGCATCTCATCGCGCACCCCCGTGCCAGCGGTGGTGGCCAGCGCTGGCGGGCGGCCTGCGAGATGTCGACGGTCATGTCCGGCTGCTATCTCGCCTCGGCGAACCGCCGTTCGTATGACCGCGATCTGTTTACCGGTACCAGCTGGCTGTTCTCGCCGGACGCAGCGTTGCTGGCCGAAACCTCCGCCGCGCAACCGTTCGTCACCGCCGAGATCGTGCTGGCGACAGCCGAACGCGCCAAGACAACCTATCCCCGTGACATGCAGCGAACCTATTGCGGTTCGGGCGTGCACTGAACGATCGGGGATCACGCTATGCCGTTCAGGACCGTTCTCACCACGAGGCTGGGCTTGCGCTTTCCCGTCCTCGTCGCGCCGTTGGGACGCGGATCGACGCCCGAGTTTCTCGGCTCGGTCGCGAGAGAAGGCGCGTTCGCCTTTGTTGCGCTCGGCCATATTCCGGAAGCCGAATTGCGCCAGACCCTGTCCGGCTACGCCGCGGCAGCCGGTGGCCCCGATCGCTTCGGCGTCAATCTGGTGCTGATCGCCGACCAGATGCAGCGGCTCGAGACGGCGCTCGATGCCGGTTGCCGCGTGGTGTCCCTGCTGCGAGGCGATCCAGCGCGGTATGCCCGCCGCGCCGTGGACGCCGGCGCAACGGTGTTCTGGACGGTGTCCGGGCCGGACGAGGCGAAACGGGCCGCCGATTGCGGCGTGGATTTCATCGTCGCGCAGGGACGCGAGGCGGGCGGACATCTCACCGGTGAAGCCCCGTTGATGACGGTATTGCCGGCGGTGATCGATGCGGCGCAGGGCATTCCGGTGGTCGCAGCTGGAGGCATTGCGGACGGACGCGGACTTGCCGCTGCCCTGGCGCTCGGCGCTTGCGGCGCCTGGATGGGAACGCGCTTCGTCGCCTCGGTCGAGAGCGGCACTCATCCCGGCCACAAGCAGGCGATTGTCGCCTCAGGCGTGTCCGACCTGGTTGAGACCACGCTGTTCGACGGCGGATGGCCGAACTCGCCGCATCGTGTCATCGCCAACTCGACCTATCGAAGCTGGCGAGCCGCCGGCTCTCCGCCGAATGGATCGCGGCCCGGCGAGGGCGAGCAGATCGGCAGTTTTCCCGAGGGCGGCGCAATGCTCCGCTACAACGTATCGACGCCGTGGGCGACGATGGACGGCGATTGGGAAGCCGGCCCGCTCTATGCCGGCACCAGCGCGTCGCTGATCCCGTCGATCGAACCTGTCGGCCGGATTCTGGCGCGGATCGACGCAGAGGCGGAGTCCGCATTGCGGACAGGCGTCGGCTATCTCGATAGCGCCTTTGCAGAGGAAAGGGACGGACAATGATCGCAGTGATCTTCGAATCGTGGCCGGCGGAAGGAAAAATGCAGACCTATCTCGATCTCGGCGCGAAGCTCGGACCGCAGCTTGAGAAGGTGGACGGGTTCATCTCCATCGAACGCTTCCAGAGCGTCGTCGATCCCAGGAAATTGCTGGCGTTGTCGATCTGGCGCGATGAAGCGGCGGTCGATGCCTTTCGCAACTGGCAGGTGCATCGCAACGTGCAGTCGAACAGCCGCCGGGACGTGTTCGACGATTACCGGCTGCGGGTAGCTGCCGTGTTGCGCGACTACGGCATGACCGATCGCGAACAGGCGCCGCAGGACAGCCGCGAGGCCCATCGCTGAGACGATGGCTGCCCGCGACCTGACCCCTCCTTACCGATGGAAAGAACGATGGCCAAACGCCCCACGACGATACGTCAGAATGAAACATTCACCTTCCGCATGGTGACGCATGTCACCTCGGCGCATTCCCTCGATGTCGGCGATGTCGAAGGGCATACGGCATCGTTGACCCGTTTTTCGGGCCTCGCATTCCTGCCCGACGACACCGTCGCCACGGTCTACTTCGCCAGCCTCGCCGATTACGTCAACGGCGCCGGCACGTTCACGCTGTTTCCGATTCTCGCATTCGACGATGGTTCGGTGCTCTGGATCAGGTCGACCGGGACAGGGACCGTGGAGGGCGCCCGGACGCGGTTCGTCGGAACGCTCACCGTCATTGGCGGGGAAGGGCGCTTCCGCGGCGCCAAGGGAGACGGCACGCTGACCGGCACGCGCTACACACCGCTATCCGTCGGCGCCGATCTCGTGAGCGACTACACGGTAAATCTGACGCGATAGGGGCCGCCGGGCCGCGCCCCCTGTTGCGTTTTCAGGCCGTCGTTGCCATCTGGGCGTAGCACAGAAAATCTCTACGCTGCTTGACGCACAATAACCCGTACGGTGGCCAACCAGGATGCATCACAATGCCGGACCGTGCGCGCGTTATGGAGTTCGTTTCGATGGTCGTCTCGGGCGACCACGTCGCTGCCATCGAACATTTCTATCATGAGAGTGCGACCATGCAGGAGAATCGCAATCCGCCGCGAGGCGGCCGCGACGTCCTGATGGCGCATGAGGCGCGGGTGCTCGGCAAGATCCGGCGGATGGATACGCATCCTGCGGAAGCCGTCATTGTCGACGGCGACAATGTCGCGATCCGCTGGACCTTCGATCGCGTCGGTCACGACGGCAAGGTGCACCGGTTGGAGGAAGTCGCGCTCCAGGTGTGGAAAGGCGATCGGATCCAGCGCGAGCGTTTCTTCTACGACACGGCGAGCGCGTGGTTCGACGTTGCGCCCGAAGTGAAGGCCTGATGCCTCCGGAACATCCTCGATATCTCGCATCTCTATCCCCTGCATGACGGCAATATCGGCAACCTCTCCAATTCCTTCATTCCGGCAGCACGAGGCGCTGGAGTACAGCCCCGAATTCGCCGACGGCTCGCTGTTCCGCGAGGTCAACCTTCGCGCTGACAAGGGTGTCGTGACGGCGCGGCTCGCGCTGTCGAAGATGGCGCAGGCCGATGGCAATCGCCTGTTCGGTATCGCCGTGCCCGATCGCGACAATAAGGCGAGCGCGGCGTAGTCGCCTTGGCAACGGCCGCTGCAGCGGTTTGCCTGGACGACCCCTGCTAATGATGACCTGATCGCCGGGGTTACCTCCGGCGATCACCTTCGCTAAATGGGGGCTAGCGCAACTTCGAGGTTCGGTTCGACCCGGCTCGCCCGGCAACCAAGCCCAAGTACAAGCTATTGAAATATCAGGATTATAAATTCTCGGTGGCGCCCATGAGGGCCTTGGCGCGCGCCGTCTGGTCGGCTGAGCAGCATGAGCGGCAGGTCGATTCGCTTTCAGGAAAAGTCGAGGTTTCGTCGAGCTTCCGGAGAAGATCGTCGGTGATGGTCTCGAGCGGCCTGCGCACGATGGCGCTGTCGCCTTGGTCTCGACCACGCAGTCTTTCGAAAATCCGCATCGCCTCCTCCCGTGATCGTGATCTCAGGGATGCCGATCGAGGACGCCGCGATCTTTGTCGGAGATCAAACACGGAGGCGAGTGACGCTGGAAGTTGTGCCCCGACAAAGAGCCACCGATCGCGGCGGCCTATATTGCCATGAGCAGGAAGGGCGCCCTATGGCGACGGTGCAGAAATTGAGGGCCTCCCGGAGGCCGGAACTGCTTTCATACGGCATCCGGGCACGAAAGCTCTGAGACCACGATGATCGTCGTCAGCATATCACGATGGACAATGAGCTACTACGCGATGGCGGTCGCGTGGCTGACGGTCGCTCTGGCGCTGATGGTCGCGGGCGTCGGTTTTCCCGCAGCCGACCTTGTATCGCCTGATACGCTCGTGCTGGTGCACGTGGTCTGCATCGGATGGCTCAGCCTGGCGATGTGCGGCGCGCTGTTCCAGTTCGTGCCCGTCCTCGTCGCGAAGCCGCTGTTTGCAGAGAGGTGGGCATTGCCGGCGCTGGGCTTGCTCAGCGCGGGTCTCGCCTCGTTGCTCGCGGGTTTCCTGGCAGTGGGAGGC
>JAQSDT010000692.1 GCA_029946075.1 bacterium
TGGGTGACCATATGCGAGAGAGATGGAGCCCAAACCCAACCTGGGAAACGCTGCCAGAGGAAACCCGCGCGCGCTGGCGCTACGATGCCCGAACCGCCATTGTGGCCTTGCGGGAACCCACTGAGGGCATGCAGCGAATTGCCCGGCTGCACTTCGGAGTAGATCCCCAGGACCCCTCGGCAGGCCCCATGCGAGGCCTGTGGTTCGGGATGTGGCGGCATATGATAGATGCAGCGCTGGAAGAAGCGCCCCGGGAGTAGAGGTGGTTCTCGGCCAGCCGGCCGCTCTTAGCCACGGCCGCGCAACTCCTCGAACAGCCGCCCCGTCGACCACCGCTCACGCTTCGGCAGCCGCGCTTCCGCCTCCACGATCTCCGTCAGCGGACCCATCCACTCGCCAACCACCTCTTCAAGGGGTCACTATGCTGGGTCAAACCTTCCACCCGAACTTCTTTACTTGGAACTAATAATGGCGCGTCGCATGCGCTTAAATAGACCGTCCCGAGTGTCATTTTTGGACCGCTGGGCTCGCGTCTGACTCTCTTGGCCTCGAATTTTCTGGATATCATTGAGCAGTTGAGCATTGTCGAACTTCAGGTGCCGCACTTCTTCGCGGAGTCTGTTTGCCTCATGTTCTGCTGCAGCGGGTGGACTCGGCAAGAGTGCTTTCTGTTCGCCGGTGTAACGAAGCCACGCTTGAGGTGAAACATACACTTGATCGTCCCAATGAAGCGGACTCTGAGATGCAATCCACCGGGGCCCAATTGCAAGGTGGAGGGTGAGGCGCGGCTCTTCCGTCAGATTTGGAAAGCCGCCATGGCGAAGATTCTCCGTGAAAACAATTGCATCGCCCGATTGCATTGGAAGGGGAATCATTCCCGGTTCTTCGCGTGGGTCCATCCGATCGAAAGGTGAGAAGAAGTTGGCTTTGTGGCTTCCAGGCACCACACAAAGTGGGCCTTGCTCAACCGGCACATCGTGAAGCGCGTAGAGGATGCGGACAACGTTCAAGTTGAAGTCTCGAACAACAGGCTTTTGCGCGTCCGTATCCATAAGGGGCCGCCCAGCAAACTCGTATTTGTTTCGAGTGTCCATCGGCCCTCCCATGTGGGTGGGCGTAGTGTTTGCCTTGTGACGGCAGCGAAGTTCCGAACTTACGATCCGGTAGGGGCCTACACAAAGATCGCGAATGTACCGCATTGTAGGCTCGTGGTTTACAAGCGAATCGAACGCCTCCGAGGCGTTCAAGAAGTCGTCTATGATGTACTGTACACCACCTCCGGCCATGGCCTTGTACGAGTAGCACTGATACGCTTCATCAAATCGATAGTCGACGTTCAAAGAGGAACGGTAACGCGGCTCCGTGTCGATATTGGCGCTGATATGTTGATGAACGGCATCCGCCGCAGCCAAACAGTTTTGGACGTGATCAGCGCCCAAGAGTCCTTTGACCAACAGATAGCCGTCCAGGTCGAATTTGTATTTCTCAACTTCATTCATGGATGAATGAGTCCCATGTTGAATCAGCTAAGCGGGACTTCCGCCCGCTTCTGGAGGTGTCCTGGCCGAAAAGGCACACCGGCTCGGATGTAAGTGGCAAGGAAAGCATATCTGTAACGGTGCTGCGATGTATTGGGGAGCGACTCGTGAACCAAGTTGCCATGAAAGAATACGGTTGAGCCGCGGCGCAATGAAACCGGCAGCCGCATCTGTCCGGGCGGCACGACTGCTTCGATCGCAGCGGCTCCCGGATTTTGGCCTTCTGCAGGAACGGTATCAAGCGATCGAACAGGCAAAAGGCCTAGCCTGTGGCTTCCGGGATAAAGGATAAGGCATCCATTCTCTTCATCTACATCACAGAGCGCGGTCCAGGCCGACACAAAGGCGTCGGCAGGCGCCTGCACATATGAGTTATCCTGGTGCTTCGTAAAGCCAGGCACGCCGGGTCGCGAGAAGAAGAATTCTCCTCCAATGCCGGCAGCCTTTCCTCCCACCAATCCTTCCACTATTTCCACAATGGGTTGAAGTCGCATCATCGCAAGAAATTTGGGATGGCTACGATGCGGCATCGGGATCGGGGCATAGCTGCCGTTCTTGGCATTCTCTGACGCTGCAGCGGCTTCGAGGACCTGTTGGATCGCCTTGTCGTCGACGAGACCTTCAGCGATGCAGAAGCCGTCACTGTGGAATTTCTGTATGAGAGAACCGAGCATGAGTTTGTCAACCATTGCAACGGACTACCCGCTTGAAATCTCGCCGACGATCGATGCGGCTCACGATACCCTCATTTGCTCCCAGGGCCGCCTTGATCCCGTTCAGACAAGACGGGATTCTTTACCGGCCACCAGATTCGCAAACTCGGATCGTTCCAAATCAACGTGAATTGCTCGGACCGATCATACTCCGTGGTTTGCTTGTAGTGAAAGATCGCTTGGTCACTCATGACCAAGTGACCATTGCCGAATTTGGGTGGCACCAGCACCTGAAATCTGTTGGTTTCGGATAGGGTGAACGACGCCCATTTCCGGTACTGCAGTGATGAGGGATCGTTGTTGATCACCACCATGTAGAAACTTCCCTGCAGGCATGAGATCAACTTCCAGGTCTTGTTGTCCCCGTGGATGCCCCTCAGCACATGGCGCCGGGAAATCGAAACATCATCTTGCACGAAATCCATGTCGATGCCGGCTGCACAATAGAGGCGCCGGTTGTACGTTTCGACGTACTGCCCCCGGAAATCCTCGAAAATTGTGGGTGGCTTGAAAAGCCTGACTTGATCAAGGGAGGTCGCCAATGATTCCATGTTTCTCTCGTCGCCGCTAGAGTGTGCGCCCTGAAACGGACTCCTGCTGTCGATAGATGATCGTCGACCCCGTGAAGTCAATTCCTGCCGGTACGAAAAGCAAATGGGCGAGGGCAGCTCGAACCTCTGCCTGCCGTTCTGGTGGGACGATGAAGGCCATGAAGCCTGCCCCACCTGCGCCCAGGAGTTTGCCGCCCAGCGCGCCCGCAGCAATGGCGTCTTGATAAATTTTGTCGATTCCCACCGTGGAAACGTTGTCGGTAAGGCCCCGCTTCAACCGCCAAGCCTCATCAAGGAGGCGCCCGAAATCCTCAAGCTGTCCCTGGCGTAGCAGCTTGGCTCCTTGGTCGACCATGGCATGCATCCGCATAAGATGCTTGGCGTTGCGGTCGAAGTTGCTGACGAGTTGCTTCGAGAGGGCAGAGGAAAGACGGGTCGTGCCGCTGTAGAAGAGCATCAACCAGCTTTCGAGCTTTGACTGGTTTTCTCCGGACAGATCAAGCGGAAGAACGTCGATTGCGCCGTCGGTGCCGAACCGGATGACATTCAGGCCACCATATGCGGCGGCAACCTGATCCTGGCATCCGACGGTTTCGTTCAGCGTCTCCCGCTCGAGCCGGATCGCCGCATTCGCGAGGTCACGCCGGTTAAGACTACTACCCCGCATTGCATGCAGGAGGTTGACTAGGCCGACGGCGAACGCCGAGCTTGACCCGATTCCCGAGCGCGCGGGGAGGTCACCCTGATGGTGAATCTCAACGCCTTGTTCGTCCGAGTATCCCATCGTCTCCAGTCCCGCCCGCACCGCAGGGTGAAGGATTTCCGAGATCGCATTGACTGTTTCGATGTGAGACCACACCACTCGGTGGCGAATGCCAAAAAATGGTGGAAGGTGCCGCCCGACAATGTAGCAATAGCGGTTGATCGCCATCGAAACCACGGCGCCGCCGTTCTTCTGATACCACTCGGGGTAGTCAGTGCCGCCTCCGAAGAACGAAACGCGGTATGGAGTCCGCGATATGGCCATGAACATGTTGTTTCCTTGGCGGGATATTTGCCCCGATAGTTTGGCGGCAGCAGCTAGCGTGTGAGAAAGCGATTCCCCTCCACGGAGATTCGTTGTCGCCAGTATTCCAGCAAGTCCAGCATCGTCTTCTCGAAGGGGATTTCCGGTTTCCAGCCGGTGTGTTCGTAGAATTTAGAGGTGTTGGGCACCTGGAGGTCCGCATCGATCGGGCGCAGCCTGTCCGGATCGATTTCGATCTTGATCTCGGCGCGCCGCGGCGACAGCGAGATCAGATGGTCGAGGATTTGCCCCACGGTGCACGAATGTGTGCCGCCGATGTTGTAATAGGCGCCAGCGGTAGGCTTCATCGTGACCAGCAGATAGTAGGCCCGAACGGCGTCGCGGACATCGGCCACGGTGCGAAGTGATTGCAGATTCCCGACCTTCACGATGGGGGGAACCAACCCATGTTCGATCATGGCAATTTGTTTGGCGAAAGTGGATTCCGCGAACACGTCTCCGCGCCGCGGCCCCGTGTGCGTGAACATGCGCGTCGTCATCACGGTCATGCCGTAGGCTTCGGCATAGAACCGTCCGACCAGGTCGGTCCCCACTTTCGAGATCGCATAGGGCGAGGCCGGATGAAAGCTGCATTCCTCTGCAATGGGCAGATACTCGCGCGGCACCCGCCCGAAGACTTCGGAGGAGGCGCAGACATGAATGATCGCACCGGGCGAGAACGTGCGTAGGGCATCCAGGACGCGCACCGTCCCCAGAATGTTCGTATCCATCGTATCTAGCGGCGCATCGAAGCTGGTCCGCGGGAAGCTCTGCGCTGCCAGATGGAAGACGTAGTCGGGTGGGGCGGCTTCCACGCAGCGTTGAATGGAAAGCGTGTCGCGGAGATCGCCATAAACCAGCCGGGCGCGACCACCTGCGTTGATTTCATTGATGATCCCCCCAAGATGGTCGAGGGGGCTACGCCAGCGTAGCAGGCCGATGACGTCCCAGTCGGTATGTTTCAGCAGATATTCCGCCAAATGGGATCCGACCATTCCCGTGATGCCGGTGATGAGGGCGCGCTTGGCCGCCATGGTTCGAGTGCCTTTCAACTCCAATTTTCAGCCGAACATCCCGCACGGCGGGCCTTCAATACCTTGTCTTTCCTGGCAATGCGACCCTCGCGGAAATTCAACTTGGTGTCCGGCGGCCTTTGCGGACGCTTATTATTGGCGCGGCCCAGGTTCCCATACAATTAGGCAAAAGCACTCGTGAAACCGGCTGCCGAAGTGCAGCCGGTGGACCTTTCTCAGCTGGATTTTGCCTTGCCGAGCCAGCTCCTGAAGAGACGGTAGAAGTCCACTGAGATACTTCCGCTGCGAGTGGTAACGAACGGCGGCCGCATCATGCGGCGATGCAGGGTCGTAGAGTTCAAGAATCGGTTCGACATGCACGACACGTTTAGGCCGTTTATCGAGAAGGTAATCCACGAACGGACCGAACCGATCTCCAATTTGTTCAAGCGCGCACATAGTGAGGACACCCCCATCGACCGAAAGGTCGAGTGCTTGATCGGGCACGAAGAAGTCGAACCTTTGCCCTGCAATCTTCATTCCATGCTTGCTGTGAAGGAGGTCGGCCAGAGCGACGGCAGCAGGGGCCCAGTCGAGCGCGGTGATTCCGACGGCAGGAAACAAGCGGGCATAGGCGGCGACGTTGAATGCACTGCCGCTTCCGAATTCATACAGATGGCCGATATCCGACAGGTAGGTTCGAAACAGCCAGTCCCGAAAGATTTCGAGAAAAGCGAGTTCGAACCTGGAAGTGACACCTTCAACGTACGCGCCTTGCCAGCGCAAGATGGAGGTACCTCCTACGAACCGCGGATTCAGGGCCTCGAGTGCGTGGCCGGATCTCACGAACTCATCGAGATGATCTTGCCACGCGTCTCGCCAGACACCTGCGCGATGCTGACCGACGACGGTGAAGCCGCGGTCGATCTCTGCCTGGACTTCCGCACGAATCTTTTGCTGCGCGTTCTCGTTCAGGGGCAAGAAGAATAGAGGTGTCTCCTCGAGCAAGGAGCGCGTACGCGCGTCGAGAGAGCCGGCGGGCAGGCCTGCGGCAAGTTCGAACTCCGTTGATCCAAAGCGCTGTTGGCGCGGCATGTCGACTTTCCTGTACTTTTACAGCGATGGCGCGGGTCCATTAGCACAATCTGCGGCATTGGGGCTGATAGTATGCGAAATTGACCGCGGCGGTCGTCTAGGCGGAGCCGATGGAATCACCGGCGGGCGGGATGGTGAGATGGCTATTGCTATTGTCGGAGGGACGGGCCTGATCGGCCGGCACGTGGTGGAGCGGCTGGCGGCAGGCCGATCGATACCGATCGTGGCGACTTGCAGATCGCGCGCACCGGTTGAAATGCAGGGCGTGCGCTGGGTGCGCGCCGATCTGCGAGACCCCGTACAGGCGTCGAATGCGCTGACGGGCTGCACCGCGGCGGTGATCTGCGCGGGCCGGGTGTCGACCAGCACCGTGCTGCGGGCGGACCCCGTCGAATCCATCCTGGATACGCTCCGCGTCGTGACCAACGTCCTTGAGGCGTGCGCGGCCCTCCGCCTCTCGCACGTAGTCCTTGTCAGTTCCTGCACCGTTTACCCGACGGCGGAGGGCGCCGCGCGGGAGGATATGGCCATGGCCGGAGATCCGCCCGGGACATGGTTTGGCGTTGGCTGGATGCATCGATATCTCGAGAAGCAGCTCGAATGGTATGTCCGCTCGTTGGATCGAATTGCCTCGGCCGTCGTCCTTCGCCCCACGCTGGTATATGGGCCCTTCGACGACTTCGGTCCTCTCTCGGGCCATTTCCTTCCGGCATTCGTGCGCAAGGTGGTGCAGCGAGAAAAGCCCATCCGCCTCTTCGGCAATGGCCGTCAGACCCGCAATCTCATCCATGCTCGCGATCTGGCGGCGGCTGTCGAACGGGCTCTTCGTCCTTCCGGCGCCGCGTTCCGGAGCTTCAACGTGGCAATGCCAGATGAAGTGTCGGTGCGGGAAATCCTGCGGCTGCTCATTGACATCGATGGCTTCGACGAAGCGATCGTCGAACTTGAAAACGACGAGGGTGGACCGCCTCCGACCTTGCAGGTCTCTGGGACACTGTTTTCCGATGCTACAGGCTGGAAGCCCGAGGTTGATTTGCACGAAGGTCTGGCGGACCTCCTCACCTGGTACCGGCTGAACCGCTCGGGCGAAAGCGCGACGAGCTAGGAACGCCCTTCACCACGGCCAGAAAAAGCATAGCACTTGCAATGGACGCTCTATGAGGGCAATGAGCGCCAACACAGCCGACCACACGCCGGAGCTGGGATTTGACCGACAAAGAAGACCTGTACCGCCGCCTCTTCCGGACCGCGCTCCTGATCCGTCTGGTCGAAGAACGCATCATCGAACTTTATCCGTCCGACCGGATCCAGAGTCCCGTTCATCTGTCGATCGGGCAAGAAGGGGTCGCCGTCGGCGTTTGCGACGCACTGAATCGCGATGATCTGGTCTTCGCTACTTATCGTTCCCACGGCTTCTACATTGCCAAGGGTGGCCCGCTCGGCCCCATGTTCGCCGAACTTTACGGGCGACTGGGCGGTATTTCCAAGGGCAAGGCGGGCTCGATGCACCTGTCGGCGCCCGAAGCCGGCCTGATGGGCTCCTCCGCGGTCGTGGCCAGCAGCATTCCCCATGCGGTCGGGGCGGCCCTCTCCTTCAAGCGCAGGGGCGATGGCCGCGTCGCCGTAGCCGTCTTCGGCGATGGCGCTACGGAGGAGGGCGTCTACCACGAGAGCCTGAATTTCGCGGCGCTGATGAAGGTGCCAGTTCTCTTCATCTGCGAGGACAACGGCCTGGCCGTGCACAGCTTCCGGCACGTCCGGCAGTCCTACAGGCTGGTTGAGCATGCTGCCACCTTCGGCATCCGAGGCCGACGCCTGGAAGAGGGTTGGGACATGCTTGCCGTTCGCCAAGCCACGCTCGATGCGCTGGCGGTCGTGCGGACTGGCGTTCCTTTTGTTCTCGAGATCGCGACCGGCCGCTACAAGGAGCATGTCGGGGTCGCCGACGACTTCCACTTCGGCTACCGCTCCGCGGTGGACATCAACGCCTGGAAGGCGCGTGACCCGTTGATTCAGGAGCGAGCCCTGGTCGCGGAGCTGACGCCCGGGGTCGAACGCGAGATCGCGACCGCAGTAGCGTTCGCAGAAGCGAGCCCTGCGCCGGGTAGAGCAGAGTTGCTAACCGACGTAATCTGATCTGAAAGCCCCACATGAGCGCCATCACACAGAAGCAAACGAGCCGGACTCGCGTCCTGTCCTACGCCAGCGCCTTGCTGGAAACCATGGACGGCGCGCTCGCGGATCATCCCAGCGTTTTCATCATGGGCCAGGGGGTCGACGACTTCAAAGGCATCTTCGGCTCGACGACGGGGTTGGCGGCGAAGTACGGCGTTGCTCGCGTGTTCGATGTGCCGCTGATGGAGGAGGGGATGACCGGCATCGCGATCGGCGCGGCGCTGGTGGGCGACTATCCGGTAACCACTCATATCCGCGCCGATTTTTCGTTCCTGGCCATGAACCAGATCATCAATCTGGCGGCCAAGTATCGCTACATGTTCGGCGGCATCATGTCCTGCCCCATGCTGATCCGCGTCGTCGTCGGGCGTAGCTGGGGCCAGGGCGCCCAGCATTCGCAGAGCCCGCAGGCCACCTTCGCCCACTATCCGGGCCTGACCGTCGTCATGCCCTCGACCAGCCAGGCGATCGTCGACATGTATCCCCAGATCATCAACCGCCATCCTGGGCCGGTGATCAGCATCGAGCATCGTCTACTCTATAACCTCGACTTCTCCGTGACGGATGGGGCGGTGCCGACTCCGCTCACCAGCTACGTTGCGCGCGCGGGCAGGGACGTCACCGTTGTGGCCACCTCCGTGATGGTTCTGGAAGCCATGCGAGCTGCCCAGTACGTGCAGGAAAAGACCGGCCTTGAGGCCGAGATCGTCGACCTCAATTCCATCAGCCATCCCGACTGGGATCTTGTCGCCGCCAGCGTCCGCAAGACGGGGCGGCTGGTCGTCGCCGACACATCGTGGCTGGAGTACGGTGTTGCCGCAGAGGTCTGCCGGCAGCTCGTGCTGCGCGATCCCGCCCTGCTGCGCCAGCCGCCCTCGATGCTCGGCATGGCGCCGGCTCCCTGTCCGACGGCCAAGAGCCTCGAGGACATCTACTACCCGAGCCAGCATGAAACTGTGGACGCGATCCTGACCCAGGTCAGGGGAGTGGCCCACGGCATACCTCTGCCGATCGAGCGTTCGATGACGGAAGGATACAAGCGCTTCCGCGGGCCATTCTAGCCAAGTTTAGTGCGCAATCTTGTTGGTGCGATACCATGCGAGAGTCTGCTGCAGCCCGTCGGCGAGGGAGGTCCTGGCCTCGAAGCCCAGCAAGCTACGCGCCAGGCGATCGTCCATCAGCCGAACGGGCACTGTGCTGGGCCGCGAGCGGTCGAACGTGACCTTGGCATCGTGGAATCCGTCGACCTCCAGCAGCGTCTTCAGCACTTCCCGCACGGCGTAGCCTCGACCGGCACAGATATTCACAGCAAGGACCGGCAGGTCTGTGGCTGCGGCGGCGATCAGCCCGTCGATGAAATCATCCACATAGACCAGGTCGCGGATGTCCTCGCCCGTTCCCCAGACCTCCAGCGGGGACTGACGCTCGACCACGCGGCGTAGCAGCGCCGCCGTGAAGTGGCTGACTCCGAAATCGAACTTGTCGAACGGCCCGTACACGTTGGACGGCCGCACCACGACGGTCTGCATGGGCTTCGCGATCTTCTCCGCATAGGTGCGGCAGAGGATCTCCGCGTAGCGCTTCATCCAGCCGGCAGGAAAGTAGACCTCCTCCGGGTCACCGTCGAACATCTCGCCTTCGCTGACGGGCCGGCTGCCGGTGCCGGGGTAAGCGGCGCCACTGGAGAGGTAGCAGACCTTGCTGACGCGCGCTTCGTAGGCAGTCTCCAGCAGCAGCGTGTTGATCAGTACATTGGGCGTTACATGGATCAGCGGGGTGGCTGTGATGGCAGCCGCGCCGGACGTCTGGGCCGCGCAGATGAACAGTATGTCCATGCCCTCGACAGCACGGGCGCAATCCTCCGGGTGTCGCAGATCAGCCTGCACGATGTCCGCACCGGGGATCGATGCCTGCAGCTTCTTGCGATGCACCGTAACGCGGACCCGAGCGCCCAAGTCGGCCAGCCGCAGCGCCAAATTTGTCCCCAGGAACCCGCTGCCACCCGCGACCACGACCTTCTTTCCGGCAAAATCCATCTCTTCTCGGCCTCTCTTGGAAATTTCCCTGCGATTAAAGGGATTTGCGCGGCTATCCTATTGCATTGCAACCGGCGCCGCTCTACCTATCCAGATGGAGTTCCGGAAACCGTTCTGATCGCTCCGGCAGGTCCAGGACCGCCCGGGCGGAGGCACATGAAGCACTGCGAATGTCGACGCCAAAAGCCGCAGGCTCCATCACGCAAACAGTGCCCACCAGCGGGGCGTTGACGGTCGGCTTGGTCCAAATCAACAACTCGTTTTCTGGCCAGAACTACCTGCCGTATTCAGTCGCGCTCCTCCAGACCTACGTTCAAAAGAACTCGGCCGATCCGGCCCGATACCGCTTCCTGGCGCCGATTTACAAGCGCATGCGTATCGCCGATGCCGTGGAGATGCTGAAGGATGCCGATCTCGTCGGCTTCAGCACCTATGTCTGGAACGGCCGAATTTCTCTGGAGATCGCACGCCGCCTCAAGGTCCTCAAGCCCGGCATCTCGATCGTTTTTGGCGGTCCGCACGTACCCGACCAACCTGAAGCTTTCCTGCGCGCCAATCCGCAGATCGACTTGGCGGTTCACAATGAGGGTGAGCGCACGTTCCTGAAGCTTCTCGAGGCATTTCCTGACCGGACGTCCTGGCGAGTCCTAGCGGGCGTCAGCCTGATTGAAGCCAATGGTACGTTCGTCCGCAATCCCAACATCGACCGCGTCCGGGATCTCGATGAAATTCCGTCGCCGTTCCTCGGCGGTGCCTTCGACGAGATCATGGCTGCCAATCCGGACGAAAGCTGGATCGGACTCTGGGAGACCAATCGAGGCTGTCCGTTCCGCTGCACCTTCTGCGACTGGGGCTCGGCGACAGCCGCCAAGGTGACGAAATTCGGCGAGGAGCGATTGTTCCACGAGGTCGACTGGTTCGCCGAGAAGAAGATCGAGTACATCTTTTGCTGCGATGCCAACTTCGGCATCCAGAAGCGCGATGTCGACATTGCCAACTATGTCGCCGACATCAAGAAACAGACAGGCTTTCCGGTGGCGTTGTCGGTGCAGAACACGAAGAATGCCACTGAACGTGCTTATGAGACGCAGAAAATCCTCTCGGATGCCGGCCTCAACAAGGGCGTGGCGCTTTCCATGCAGAGTGTCGACATGACCACCTTGGAGGCGATCAAACGCGACAACATCTCGCTTGGCACCTATATGGAGCTACAGCGTCGCTTCACCCGCGACAAAGTCGAGACCTATTCGGACCTGATCCTGGGCCTGCCCGGCGAAACCTACGAGTCGTTCGTCAAGGGCGTCGACCTGCTGATGGAGAACGGCCAGCACAATCGCATCCAGTTCAACAATTTGTCGATCCTGCCCAACGCAGAGATGGGCGACCCAGCCTATCAGGCGAAGTACGGCATGGTCACCGTCGAGTCCAAGATCATCAACATTCACGGCGAGCGTGTCGAACTCGACGACGACGTGCCGGAGGTTCAGGACCTTGTCATAGCGACGGCGGCGACGCCGCTCGACGATTGGCGGCGCACCCGCATCTTCTGCTGGATGACAGCGCTACTGCACTTCGACAAGTTGTTCCAGATCCCGCTCATCCTGGCGCACGGCATTTCTGGCATCTCGTACCGGGATATGATCGAGGCCTTCATGGGAGCCGATCCTGAGCGCTTCCCGATGATTGCGGAGATCAATGCGTTCTTCGAAAGCGAGGCCCAGTCGATCCAGAAGGGCGGCTCGGAGTATGTCTTCTCGAAGGAGTACCTCAATATCTTCTGGCCGGCTGACGAGTATATCTTCGTAAAGTTGACGGCTGAAGGCAAGTTTAATGCCTTCTACGCAGAGGCGGGAAAGCTGCTGGCCGAGACGTTGGACGCTCGAAGCTCCGGTCTGCCCCTGGAGATCGTTGAAGAGGCTGTCCGGCTCAATCATGCGTTGGTGCATCAGCCCTTCGTGCAGACCGATCTGAAAGTCAGCCTGACGTACGATCTGCTCGACTACTGGCACAAGGTGAGGGGTGGCGAACAGGCGCTGCTGCGCAAGGTGCCCCTGGTGGTCGAAATCGACCGGAAGAGCAAGCCCTATGCCGACTTCCAAGCGTGGTGCCGCGAGATCGTCTGGTGGGGCAACAAGAAGGGCGCATATCTCTATTCGCCTCGGGCTCTCGAGATCACGCCCGAACTCGCCGGCCACTACTGACCCCTGTGAACGGCCATGCGGTACCGTAGTCTGGGCAGGACCAGGATGATGGTCTCGGAAATCGGCTTCGGGGCATGGGGGATCGGCGGCAGGACCGCGGGCGACACGTCCTACGGTGACACCGATGATTGCCAGTCCCTTGAGGCACTCTACAAAGCGTTCGATTGCGGCGTGACCTTCTTCGATACGTCGAGTGCGTATGGGGGCGGCCATAGCGAGGCGCTCATCGGCAAAGCGTTGGGCAGCGCACGGCATAAGTCGGTGATCGCGACCAAAGCCGGCTACGAGGACTGGACCCGGCCGCCAGACTTCTCGGCGGCTGCGATCAGGTTGTCGACGGAGCGCAGCCTGCAGCGACTGCAGACTGATTATCTTGATGTCCTGCAGTTGCACAATCCGCCATCCGAGGTCCTCGCCTCGGAGGAAGTAAGGCAGATGATTTCGCAGCTTATCGCGGAGGGCAAGATCCGGACATGGGGCGTCTCTGCGAAAAGCCCGTCAGGCGCGCTCGAGGCATTGCGTATCGCCGATGCGCCGATCGTGCAGGCCAACTTCAACATGATGGATGTTCGCGCCGTGACATCAGGCCTGTTCGACGAGATCGCGACTCGAGGGGCCGCTTTCATCGCGCGGACACCGCTATGCTTCGGCTTCCTCTCAGGTACGATCGATCGGCTGACGGTCTTTCCGGCTGGCGACCATCGCGGCGCCTGGCCGCGACCTCAGCTCGAGAACTGGATCGATGGCGCGCGCGACCTGCTGTCGGCGGTTTCGGCGGCGCCGGCGCAGGAGGGCGTGTTGAGTGCGCTGCGCTTCTGCTTGTCATTCGCGCCGGTGTCGACCGCCATCCCAGGCGTCCTGCGGGCCTCTGAGGTAGAGACCAATGCACGGGCGAGCGAGATGGGGCCGTTGCCAGCGGTTGCAGTCGAGGCGGTCCTCGCGATCAATCGGCAGCGGGATTTTTTCGTCGCTCCGGCACGTGCGCCTTGACGAAGTCGAGCAGGTTACCGCCGGGGAATTTATATCCGGCAACGCCGGCCGCCGTGGCCGCTTGCATGTCGATGTCGCGGTCGCCGATCATGAACGAGCTTGCTACGTCGGTATCCCAATCTTTCTGCAGCTTGAGGAGCATGCCCGGGCCTGGCTTCCGTAGCTCCGATCTGCGCCGGTATCGCGCAATCTTACCCTCGGGGTGGTACGGGCAATACTCGAAGCCGTCGATGTGGGCGCCGGAACTCCGCAGCTCATTCTGCATCCACGCATGCAGAGAGTTTACGTCATCTTCTGCATAATAGCCGTGGGCGACACCGGCCTGATTCGTGACGGCAAAGACGTAGTAGCCCTCGTCGTTCAGCCAGCGGATTGCGTCGATGGCCCCGTCGATCCATCTAACCTGCTCGCGCCGATGCACGTAGTTGTCATCGTGATTGATGACGCCATCGCGATCGAGGAAGGCCGCGGGTCGGCACATATACTGTTGCATGGCCCATTGCCCGCGGTCGAAATCGTGGGGAACGCCAATATCGATGAATGCTCCCCGGGCCGGGTACCCCAGGAGCTCGCCGTCGGCGGCAAGTGACGGCAGGATGTCATCCTCCAAAGAACATGGGGTTGTCCGGATCCGCTCGAGCAAGCGTCGGCGGACCAGATAGATGCCGGCATTTATCGGCAGGTCACTCACGCCTTTGGGAAGAAACCTCGAGATCCGGTTGCCGGTCGTTTCCACTCGGCCGTATCGATCGCCCCGAATGTCGCGCGCCAAGGCGGCATGCATCGTCCAATCGTCGTGATCGAGGACTGTCGCCAAGGACAGCCAGTTGAAGTCGAAAAACGAATCGCCATTGACGAGGAAGAACGTCGGATCAAGCTCTGCAGCAGCGTTGACGAGCGCCCCTGCCGTGCCCGCCGGCGTTGCTTCCGCAATGACCCCTATGGAGAGACCGCCGACAGTCTTGTCGGCATAGTGCCGAATGATCTCGCCCCCATTGTGCCCGGCAAGGAGCAGCATGCGTTCGAGCCCGAAGCGGCGCGCCTCGTGGATCAGGTAATCCAGAAAAGGACGGCCACCTACATCAAGTAGCGGCTTCGGCGTCGCTTCTGTCAGCAATCCGAGTCGTGAGCCGCGCCCACCAACGAGGCAGACCGCTTGGCGGGGAGTCAAGGTACGTCCCAATTTCCGCGAGCCAGGATTTTCTCGGGGAGCGTTTCTCGAGCCAGCCCCCATTCGGCTTCATTGGTAACGAGCGATATGTCGTTGCGGGCGAAGCGCTCAGCCTTGGCAACGAAGTTGCGTTCGATCGAAGGGGCAAGAATCTCTTCGACGCCACGAACTTGACGTCGCGGATAGTCAAACCAGATGCGCAGCTTCGCGGCGAGTTCCCTACGCTTGCTCGCGACAAGATAATTATCCAGGCGACGCTGCCAGTCTTTCCAGACCGTGGTCGTGCGTTGCAAGTGCGTCATTCCGTGCTGAATCTTGTATATGTGGCATCCATTCTGCCAGCAAACCTCACGTGTACCACGAGCTGTCGCAGCATGAAGAGCTATTGAATCGGCATCCAGGCACAGCACGGTATGGTCTCGTTGATAGCCTCGGATTTCCGCCCATTTTCTCGCTGACATCAACATAAAATCGCCGCAGGCATTAGTATGGAGATCCCGCATCTTCCAATCCACACTGTGCAGCAGGCGGCCATGTTTTTGCTCGACGTTACGGGCCAATTCCTCGAGAAGGGCGTCGTTCGAAAGATCGATCCAGGCGTCGTCCACTAGGCGCACATCCCATCGGTCGCAGCGATATACCGCCTGCTCATCGAGATCGCGCTTGGCAATCTGTTCTATTAGTTTCTCTGAGTAAAATGTGTCGAGAGCCTTGGGCGTTACAAACATGCCTCTGGCCCTCCTGATTCCGACGTTTGCGGCATTACTGCCGTGCATTCCGCGTTTTTGCCAGCCCTGCCACCCCACATGAAATCGCCGGTCAGCAACGATCACGCGGATCGTCACGTGAGATAGAGGCCCGAATGAAGCAAAGGTGTCAGCGAGCAGCGGACGATCAGGCGGTGGATTCCACTCAACGAGAATAATTTCGGAATCAATTCCGCCACGATCAAGTTGTCGAGCAAGGATGCCGACCGCGTGCTCGATGCGACGAACGTAATTTTCAGTATATCCGTCGTTTCGTGCCCATCCGACGATGCTCAGGTAGGGGCTAGTCATGAGCGGGGGTTTGCTGGAAGCGTCATGGGTACTTGCACTTATATCATAGCGTCGACGCTTGGACTCGCCCAGCCTTGGAGCCCACCAGAGCCGATGACAGCGAGCGGGCCGCCGCAGAAGAGATCACCGCCGACATGTCTTCCTCTCATCGTCGCTGATCTTGGCGATCGGCCAGGCATGCTGACCGTCGAGCCATCGACCTCTACTTATTTGGCGGCGGGTAGAAGCGCGGCTCTCCGGCTTCGAATGCAGCGATGTAGTCTCCATACGGCAGCGCCGGCTCCGGACCGGCCTGTGCTTGCCCCGCGAGTAGCTCGAGGCCGAGGTCAACGTCGAGCACGTCCCGCAGTTCTTTCCGGTGCTTAATAAGAATTTCCGCCGCTCCATCTGGCTGATCCCAGACGGACAGGATGGCGGCGAGTTTTGCCAGCTTTTCCGGTCCGAGCGCGATGGCAGCGTCCGTCTGTTCCGGCGCTGCTGGGTCGCGCATATAGAACGCTTCTGCCTGATAGGGTCTGCCGGTGATATTCTGGGCCGGCGCGGTGATGGCGAATGGCGAGGGCATGGCTGACATGGCGTAGGTGCGTACGTCGAGTCCGGCCAGCTCGAAGCCGCGTGCGCGCATGAAGCGATCCATGTTGTGAAATGTATGGTGCGTGTCGTCGACGCCGCCATAAAGATTCACTTCGAGGCGCGCTGCAACCAACTTGAGTGGATTGAAGTAGCCGTCAAACGAATTGATCACGTCGAAATCCGGCCCATCAATGTCGATTTTGAGGAAATCGACATCTGACCAGCCCATTTCATGCAGGAGCGATGGGACGATCACCGGCTTTTCGGGATCTGCGAGCTTGGTCATGCCCCATGCATTGTGCCGCAATTTTTCTTCCAGTGGGGAGGACTCTAAGCGCTTTCGATTGATCTGGAGCATGCGGCCAGCGCAAAAACGTGCAAAAGGGTTTCGCTCGTAGCGTGGCTTGTCGCCGGCCCGTTTAGCAAAAGGGTGGTCAGGAGAAATACCTACAAACCCGGCAACGTAGTTAATGTCGGGGTGTGTTTCGATACTCGTAAGTCGTTTACATTCGTCGATACTGGCGTCGAATGCCAACACTCGGAGGCGATCACCAAAGATCCGCCAAACGGGATCGATTCCGCCGGAGCAGCCGATATCAATGAACGTGAACCGTTCAGATTGGAGGCTGCCAGCTACGTAGCCCGCAAATGCTGTGCTCATGTTGGGACCAGATATCGAGGGGGCTTGGACTCGTCAATGCCGGATTAATTGATCCGACTGTCTTTGCTTCCAAATCAGCCTTGCTCCAGGGCGAACCAGCCGGGTGTACAATATAGTATTCGCCATCCACGATAGTGACTGGTGGTCACCTACCACTAGAGCGGCAGTGCAATTGCCATGGAATTGTGGATAAATCCGCAGGGATGTCTAAGCAACAATATGAAGTGCGACGGTGTGAATTTTCTTATAGACGTTCTTCCGATTTGCTGGCTGTCTTTGGCTGGGACGGTGTGACTTGCTAGGAGATTCACTTTGTTTCTTTGCCACTGGAGTTCGATTTCTTGAAGACCCGAAGTGTTTGGGTTAACGGAATTTGTTCGGCCTTAGTTTCCAAAGACGATGCTGTCTTTGCCTGGCCGCGTTTTCGCGATTGGGGTTTTGAGCGTGAATTGGGCAGTCGCTGTGCCGCGGGCACTAGGATAGCACCGTATGATCCGATATTGAGTTCGTGTGCGTGATGCAATCATGACGCGACTTGCATTGACCGTGCGCCAATTGTGGTTTCGGAGCAGGAATAGCGCTATCCTGGACGACTTGGCACACGTTCATCGTCATGGGCTGTTTCTGCGGGCCCGGGCATTGGTACGATCTGGCGCCTTCGACGAGGCGGCTCCCCTTTTCGGTCAAGCGGTCGATATGGACCCAACCTTTGACGAGGCGTGGGAAGGTTGGGGCGAGGCGCTCGACGCACTGGGCGAGCGTGTGCTTGCTCTGGAGAAATACGAGACGGCCCGCCAGTTACGCGCTGGACTGCGGCCCGGGGCACCGGACCGCCATTTCGTCTTGCGTCAGCGCGGTACCTTTACCGCAGAGATCGTGGCCTATGATGCGGTCGTGAGGTCGCTGGCGAAGAATACGCTCCCCTATCTTGCGCGGGGCAATGCCTATCTGGTGACCGGGCAGGCCGAACAGGCTCTGGCGGACTACGAGCGCGCGCTGCGGCTCAAGCCTGCCGTTCCCGAGATCACGGCATTGAAGGGCGAGGCCCTGGCGATGCTCGGTCGCCACGCGGATGCACTTCGGGCCTTCGATGCCGCCCTCGCGGCGCGACCGAACGACGCCGAAATATTGAGTGGGCGTGCCATCGTGCGTATCGCGATGGGCCTCGTCGAGGAGGCCGACGCCGATTGGCGGCGGCAGCTCCAGTTGCTGCAGGGCAGGCCGTCGGCATGCGCTTGCGTTGCGTTGCGTATGGCCGACTACGGTGCGGCGCTGCCTCATTTGGAACAGGCGCTTATGAAGGAGCCGGGTGATCCTTACTGGCTTCTCTACCGCCTGGCTGCACGGCGCCGGCAGGGCGAGCCGTTCGATGCGACGAACATCCCGGCGATCGATGCGTGGCCGGGTCCGCTCCTCGCGCTCCACGCCGGCCGCCTAA
>JAQSDT010000693.1 GCA_029946075.1 bacterium
CGGAAGGCAGCAAGTGGTCCGGCCGCATCCACGATCCCGACAGCGGCCGCAACTACGACTCGACGATTGCGATGAAGGGCACCGGCGCCCTCCGCGTCCAGGGTTGCGCCTTCGGCGGCATGTTCTGCGGCGGCCAGACCTGGAAGCGCGTCAGCTGAATTTCTCCTTCGAAGTTCCTCCCCGCGACTTGAGGCCCCGTGAGACATCACGGGGCCCTTTTTTGTTCGCGCGCGCCGCTGGTTACCCATTCGTTAATGCGCCAGCGACGAAACAAATCTCCTCCACGACGAAACACGTTTGCGGCCGCGACGAAAAAATCCCGAAACCGATGCCGCGTAGTTCTCCTGCCCAACGAGGCGCCACTCCGGCGCGTCACTCCGGTGCAGCATCCGCTGCCACATCTTTCGACAAAGAGGACACTCCATGGCTTTCACCGCTTCCACCATGCGCACCTGCAAGATGCTGATCGCGACCGCTTTCGCCGTGGCCGCGCTGAGCACGGCGGCTCAGGCCTACTCGGCCGAGCAGGAGCAGATGTGCGCCGGCGATGCGATGCGGCTGTGCTCGGCGGAAATCCCCGACGTCGAGCGCGTCACCGCCTGCATGGTCCAGAAGCGCGCGCAGCTCAGCGACGGCTGCAAGGCGGTCTTCCATTACGTGCCGCCGGCGACCGCGACACCGGTCAGCTACGCGCCGACGGCAAGGCCCTCGAAGCTGCTGAACCTGACGCCGAACAAGCGCGGCTGAGCGCAATCTGCAAATTCCACGAAAGTAACAGCGCCATGTCCGTTCGCGGACGTGGCGCTTGATCGTTTGCCGCGGCCGTGACAACAGGACGGTCACGTTCATCCTGCATTCAGCCTGACGCGGCTGAAATCGCCGGGCTCCGCCCTTGCTTCCCTTCCCGAGCCGGAAATTCCCGCAATGCAGCGCCCGCTTTCCCTCGCGCTTCTGCTGTTGGCCTGCAACATCGGCGGCGCGACGAGTTCTTTCGCGACCTCGCCCGAACGGATCGAACTGGCACAGGCCCAGTCTGCCCCCGCGCAGCCCGCCGCCCCGGCGCCCGACGCGACCGCACCCGCCGCCGCCGCACCGGCGCCGGAAGAGCCGATCGGCAACGTCGCAACCGTCGTCGGCAAGGCCAGCGTGATCCGCAACGAGGTGACCACGCCGCTCAAGGTCAAGGACGACATCTATCTCAACGACGTCGTGCAGACCGGCGCCAACTCCGCGCTCGGCATCACCTTCAATGACGCCACCACCTTCAACCTCAAGGCCAGCACGAAGATCACCATCGACGATTTCGTCTACGAAGACGGCGGCAAGAAGAACTCGGCGATCTTCGACGTCGCCAGGGGCACTGCCGCTTTCGTCGCGGCGTCCGTCGCCAAGACTGGCGACATGAAGATCACGACGCCGACGGCGACGCTCGGCATTCGCGGCACCACCGGCCTCGTCGAAGTGCCCGAGGGTGCCGCGGCCAGCAATCCCAACAACGTCGCGATCAAGCTCTATCCCGATGCGGACGGACGCGTCGGCCGCATCGAGGTCAACGACCGCGCCGGCGCGCGGCTCGGTTTTCTGACGCAGGGCGCGAGCGGCTTTACGATCAGGCCGGGCAGCGGCGGCGCGCGCTTCGCCGCCGTGCCGCTGGCGATCCCGCAAGCGATGATGCTGCGCGACCAGGGCTTTGTGCGACAGCTTCACTCGACGCAAAATCTCGGCCGGCAGGTCGTGCTTCAGCAACGCGAATTCCGCCGGGCCAATCCCGGCTTCGTCAATCCGAACCGCCCGAACCGGCAGTTGCAGCCTGGACAGACCAGGCCGAGCGGCCAGCCCGGACAAAGCAGGCCGGGCCAGCAGCCTGGTCAGCTGAATCGTCCCGGACAGCCGCAGCAACCCGGTCAGTTGAACCGGCCCGGTCAGCCGCAACAGGGGGCACCGAACCGTCAGGGGCAGCAGCAGCCGGGCACATTGCCGCGACCGGGTCAGCCGCCGCGCGCCGGGCAACCGCCGCGACCGGGCTCACCGGCACTGCCGCCGCGGGCGGGGCAACCGCCGCAACCGCTTCCGGCACAACAAGGTGCGCCGCAGGGACGGCCGGGATTCCCGAACCGGTTCGGCGTTCCCGGCGTGCAACGGCCGGGCCTGCCTGCGGTCCCGCGGCGGCCGGTCGCCGCGCCGCCCAAGGGCAAGCCGCTCAGGGACATCCGGTGATGCCGGCCAATGCGGGACGCGGGCCAAAATTAAAATATGCAAAACAACCCCATGCAAAGTAGCTTTTTCCGGTCGCGATGCCTTCCGCGGTAGCGCGCAAGGCCATTTGACACGTCGGGCAAATCAGCGGCAGAATTATACGATCACCGCATGTGTGAACGGCGTTGCTGCGCGCCCTGTCGTCGCGATCAGAAAACGCGGCGCAGCCAATCGCGCAGGCGCGCGATGAGACCGCGCGGCCGATGCTGCGCTTCGCCACTCGGTTCATTGAGAGCAGGCGTTGCCGCACCGCTCGCCGCGGCCAGCGCCATCGGGCCGACATTTTCGAGAAACGCGCGTTCATAGCCGCGCGACAGCCGATCGATCGCATCGGCGAGCGGCAGCCAGTCCACCGCCTTGATGTCGCGCATCGGCTTGCGCACCGGCGCATCGCCCGCCTGCATGCGCCAGTAATGCACCACCCTCGAAGCACCGCGGGACTCGTAGACCAGCGTGCCGAGAAATTCATGCACGGCGACATCATGGCCCGTCTCTTCCATCACCTCGCGCTCGGCGGCGACGCGCGGCGTCTCACCATCGTCGAGCTTGCCCTTCGGCAAAACCCATTCGTTGCGTTTGCGCACGCGCACCACCGCAATCAGCGGCGTCTCCGCCAGCCGTAACACGATGCCTCCCGCCGCCAGCACAGGCGCCCGCGCCATCTCTTCCCGCCTTCCGATCTCGATCCGGTGGCGACGGTATAGAGCGTTTTCACGCGAAGTGGATACCGGCTCGCGGGAAGAAAAAGCGTCAAAACAGGAAGGGCGGCGCAAAACAGGCGCATTGCCGGACTTGCCGTTGGGTCGCCCCGGTCGCGAGTGACCCAACTGAGATGTTGTCTGTTCAATACGACATGCTGTCAGTGCCGGTTGCAGCCCTTTCAAAGAGCCCGGTTGGGCCGTAAGAATATTTCCGTCCAGACCGAAGGACTGATTATGCAGCGGCGGGATTTCCTTGGTGTTCTCGGTGGCGCGGTCTCATTACCGCTCGCCGCACGGGCGCAGCAACCTGCAAAAATGAGGCGGCTCGCGATGGTTCATCCATCCGACCCTGTCGGCTCATTTGTTCCAAGCTACAGTCGATCTTACCGTGCGTTCTTCGACGAGTTGAGCCGGCTTGGCTTCGTAGAGGGGAAAAATCTCATCGTTGAAAGGTATTCCGCCGATGGTCAGCCGGACCGCTACACCCAGCTGGCGAATGACGTAGTCGATACGCATCCTGACGTAATCTTTTCGATGAGCGGTAGTGTCGGCCTTGCGTTCAAAGCGGCCACGACGACAATACCGATTGTCACCACTTCGTCCGATCCGTTGGCACAGGGGCTTGTCTCAAATATTGCGCAGCCCGACGGTAACCTCACGGGGTCCGCCGTTAACGCTGGACAGGAAATCTGGGGGAAACGGATCGGGATTCTCAAGGACACTCTCCCCAAGCTGTCCAACCTCTGCGTCCTCGCACAAACTCAACAGGGCTGGGAAGGGCCATTCAATTCCGGGGTTCGTCAAGCAGCCAAGGCCGCCAGCACTGCGATGACCGCCGTGGTGTTTAACAAAAAAATTGACGAAGCGGAGTACCGCCGTGTCTTTGCTGCACTTGAACAAGACAGACCGGATGCCTTCATTGTGTTGAGCTACCCGATCCATTTGACCTATCGATCAACGATTGTTGAACTGGCCGCAAGACATCGCCTTCCCGCGATGTATCCGTTTAGTGAGTTTGTTGAGGTCGGTGGACTGATGTCATATTCGCCCGATCTGACGGAACTTCTTCGATCTACCGGGAACCAGATTGCTCAAATCCTTAACGGCACCAATCCTCGTGATATTCCATTTAGCCAAGCGACCCGCTACGAACTGAGCCTCAATATCAAGACCGCAAGGTCACTCGGCTTAGAATTTCCGGCAATACTGCTCGGCACCGCAGACCACATCGTCGAATGAAAGGGGCACTTCCGCCTATGTGAAGGTTTTCGGACGCCGGCCCCGTGCGCGCGGCTCCACCGTCATGGTGGCCGGCATCCGAAAACCTTCACAAGCAGAGCCGTCGGGCAGAACTTGATATTGCATTGGCGCCGCCGGTTTCAGTCCCTATCAAGCACTCGTCTGAGCCGATACAATGCTGTCGTCTGAGTGAGGGGTAGGCATGAGACGGAGGGTTTTTCTCGGCGTTATCGGTGGCGCGATGGCGTGGCCGACGATGACGCGGGCGCAGCAAAATGTGGTGCGCATTGCCATTCTTTCCGGTGACATAACCGCACCTCATGAAGAGGAGGCGTTGCTCGCAGGACTGCGTGAACAGGGTCTGGTCGAGGGCCGCAACCTGATTATCGAGCGCCGTTACGCCCATGGGCGATTGGACAGGGTGCCGGAATTTGCCCGAGAACTCACTGAATTAAAGCTCAACGCGGTAATCGCCACCTGCACGCCAACGACGCGGGCTGCCCAGCAAGCGTTTGGCTCCTTGCCCGACTCCACGCCGATTGTCATGGCGGCCGTTGCCGACCCCGTGGGGCAGAGGATCATCGCCAGCCTGGCTCGCCCGGGCGCAAACGTCACCGGTCTGGCCAGCCAGGCCGATGATATCCTGCCGAAAAAGCTAAGCCTGTTTAAAGAGGTGCTGCCGGCCAAGGCTACGGTGGCAGTGCTGTCGGACCAAAGCAGCGACGTGCATCCCAACATGTGGCGAACCATGGAGCCGTTGGCGACAGGACTCAACATCCGGCTGGTGCAGGTCCAGGCAGGGCGCAAACCCGGCCAGACTTCACTGCCAGAGGCCTTCGACGCTGCAGCACGCCAGCGCGCAGATGGCATTTTCGTGCTGTCGGATGAGCCCTTTTTCTTTGCCCGCCGCGACGAAATAGTCGCGCTCGCGGCGAAACACCGCTTCCCGGCGTTTTACGGTCTCAGGGAATTCGTGGACGCTGGCGGCCTGATGAGTTACGGCGAAAGCATGCGCACGGCCTATCGGAGCGTCGGGCGCTATATCGGCAAGATTGCCGAAAGCATCAAGCCGCGCGATCTGCCGGTCGCACAACCGACTGCATTCGAACTCGTTATCAACCAAGGGACTGCAAAGGCGCTGGGTATCACCGTGCCCCCGGCCCTATTGGCGCTCGCCGACGATATGATCGAGTAAAGCGCGTTGGCCGCAGCGCGAAGTGACGGTCAAGCCGTTACGTACAACAGGAGGCAGCACCCGGTTCGCCGGAGCGTACGGCCTGAATTGGTGGACACGGCACCGACCCGTAAGAGCAGAATACGCAGCAATCGCCTGTCCTGGGCTTCAGCTTTACGCCACAGCCTGTGCAGACATAGAAGAACTGACAGGCATCGGTCGGCATTGTCTCCGTTTTCGCGACGGCGCAGTGCGGACAGGTGATCGTCGATTGAAGAAGCATCGGATCAGCTCCTGGGTGCGGACGGATAGCCTGCCTTGATGGTCGCCGATGTCAGCTGGTTCACATCTGCCTTGGCGTCGTCATAGATCACCGTTGCCGTCTTGTCCTTGAAGGACACGGCAACCCTGGACACGCCGGGGACGGCTTCGAGGCTGCCCTTGACGATGGAGGGGCAGGCCGCGCAATCCATGTTTTTTACGGCCAGCGTGAGGGTTTTCTCCGCTGCCATCGCGGATGACGAAGCGACGATACCGACGGCAACAGCCGCGACGGCCAGAAGTTGATTTTTCATGGGTAATTCTCCGGTCACGAGTCGAGAAAAAGCCGCGCGACAAGGTCTAGGCCGAGGGCGGCGACGACGAGGGTCGTTGCGATGATGAGGCTTGTCTTGACGATGCGGCCCGGCAGCGGTCGCGCGCACGCCGCGCCTTCGGCACATGCGTACGTTGAGGACCGGTAAACCAGCCAATAGCCGTACCCCAGGAACGCAAGCGTCGCGGCGATGAAGTACGGTTGATAGGCTGCAAGCCGGGTGAAACTCCCAATCCACGCCCCACTGATCCCGAGGCCAAACAGGACGAGAGGCAAGATGCAACAGGATGAGGCGGCGAGCGCTCCAAGCAGTCCACCGGCGGCAACAAGTCGTTGCTGCCGCCGATTGTCGTCAATGTGATCAGGTTGATTGATTGCCATGGGATAAACCATGCATCCTGTAGCGGCTACAGGATCAAGGACTAAATCATGCGCACGATCACGTCTTCGGGAACCGAAAATATCTCGATCGGAGAACTGTCCAGGCATACCGGTGTGAACATAGAGACCATCCGCTACTACGAGCGCATCAAAATGCTGCCCTCGCCGCCGCGCACCGCGAACGGGCGGCGGGTCTATGGGCCGGCCGAAGAACGGATACTGGCTTTCATCCGGCGTTCCCGTGACCTCGGGTTCACGCTTGAGGAAATTCGGGCGCTGCTGGCGTTAGGAGGACCGGAACGCGCGTCGTGCGCCGAGGTGCACAAGATAGCGAGTACACACCTGGAGAGCGTCCGTGCCAAGCTTTCCGACCTCATCAAGCTCGAAACTATTTTGGCAGAAACAGTGGCGCGATGCTCTGAGGACGCGACTACCGACTGCCCGGTGCTCGATATTCTGGATGGCGGTCGGAAAATCGCATCATAACCTGTCGGCCATCGGGGCATCGCGCGAGCGTCAGCCCGACAGATTGATGGCTTCACGCCGGGTTCATGCCTGCGGCCTTCGCAACAGCGCCTCACCCGCGCGGATGCGCTTTCCGTCCGCGATGCCCTCGGCAAACTCAAAATGTTCGGGCGCCAGCACGATGATGGTCGAGCCGTGCTCGAACCAGCCGAGCTCGTCGCCCTTCTTCACATGCGCGTTGCAGTCGAAGTTCACCGGTCCCCTGCTCTGCGCATTGAGCGTAACGTCGAGGAAATGCAAACGGATGCTGGCGACGAGGATGGCCGCGACCGGCACCAGCGTCAGCGCCTCGCCGGTTGGAAGCCGCGCACGCAGCACCGCGCGTTCGTTCTTGCAGAACAGCCGCTCGACGCGCTTGAGCGCGATCGGATTGACGTTCCAGACGTCGCCGTGAATGAACGAGACCTTCTCGATCACGGCGTCATACGGCGCGTGAAAGCGGTGATACATGCTCGAGGTCAGCCGCAGCGTCAGAAACCGGCCGTTGCGGTGCTGCTCCACCAGCGCGGGATCGCCGAGCAGGTCGAGCAGCGAATATGGCGCGCCCTTGATCTGGAACAGTTCGGTATCGGCGATGCGCCCGTGCGCGCCGACGATGCCGTCGCTCGGGCTGGCAATCACGGAGGGATCGGGATCGACCGGGCGCAGGCCCGGACGCAGCTCGCGCGTGAAGCAATCGTGCAGGCTTTTGAATTCGGTTTTCCTCGCCTCGGACAGGTCGAGGTCGGAAAACAGCCGCCAACAGGCGATCGACAAATCGCGCACCAACGGGTTTTCGATCTTGCTGAACCAGCCCATGAAGCGCGTCAGCGCCGCCCGCGGAATCCGGTTGGTCAGCAGGAAGTTGAGGTCTTCCTGCTGTGTGAAACGGGAAATCATCCCCTTCACTGTCATCAATCTGTCAGCAGGATTGGCTAGCGCTTCAGGCATGGATTCGACCCTCCCGATTCTCTCGCTCTCCGCCGCGGCGGTCGCAAGCGCCGCGGCCGTAAGTGCCGCGGCGGTTTTTCCCAAATTGAAGGCGCGCCTCGCGCTCTCGCGGGCCAAGCATCGCTCGCTGACCGGACATTCCAAGATGTCCAAAATGGTCGCGAAGCTGATGCCGCATTACGAATTCGACATCGGCAATTTCTTCTGCTCCGATGGCGCGCCGAACCATGTCGCGATGACGCGGCAGGACGGCTTCTTCCGCCTCGCGCGCTTGTATGAGGAGCGCTACGCCAGGGGACGGAAGATGACGGCGGAGGCCGCCGAATACATCTCCGATCTTCAGTTCACCGAAAGCTACCGCGTGCCGTTCCAGTACAGCCGGCTGGTGCGCGAACATCTCGGCACCGGCGCCTTCATGCAGTCCTCGTCGGGCATTACCGTTACCGACGTCGACGGCAATCGTTTCCACGACCTGACCGGCTCCTACGGCGTCAACATCTTCGGCAACGACTTCTACAAGGAGTGCATCGCCGAGGGCGAGAAGCGCGCTCGCGCGCTCGGCCCCGTGCTCGGGTCCTATCACCCCGTGATCACCGGCAATGTGCGGCGGCTGTGCGAGATCTCCGGCCTCGACGAGGTCTCGTTCCACATGTCCGGCACCGAGGCCGTGATGCAGGCGGTGCGGCTGGCGCGCTATCACACGCGCCGCTCGCACCTGGTACGCTTCGCCGGCGCCTATCACGGCTGGTGGGGCGACGTGCAGCCCGGCATCGGCAATCCCGTCTCGCCGCACGAGACCTACACGCTGGCCGAAATGTCGGAGCGGACGCTGCACGTGCTGCGCACGCGGAAGAATATCGCCTGCGTACTGGTCAATCCGCTGCAGGCGCTGCATCCCAACGCCAACGCGCCCGGCGATTCCGCACTGGTCGACAGTTCGCGCCGAAGCGCCTTCGATCGCGAGGCTTACACCGCCTGGCTGAGAAAGTTGCGCGAGGCCTGTACCGAGCGCGGCATCGTCCTGATTTTCGACGAGGTCTTCGTCGGCTTCCGTCTCGCCGCCGGCGGCGCGCAGGAATATTTCGGCGTGCGCGCCGACATGGTGACTTACGGCAAGAGCCTCGCCGGCGGCCTTCCCGTCGGCGTCGTCTGCGGCAAGAAGGAATTGATGCGACGCTTCCGCGACGATCGTCCCGCCGACATCTGCTTTGCCCGCGGCACCTTCAACTCGCATCCCTATGTGATGACGGCGATGGACGAGTTCCTGAGCCGGCTCGCCAGCCCGAACTTCAACAATGTATATGAAGGCCTCGACGAGACCTGGAACGGCCGTGCCGCCGCGCTGAACACACGCCTCGCCGAACAGGACCTGCCGGTCCGCGTCAGCAATTTGTCCTCGATCTGGTCGGTGCACTACACCGAGCCGTCTCGCTACAACTGGATGCTGCAATATTATCTGCGCGCCGAAGGCCTGGCGCTGAGCTGGGTCGGCACCGGCCGGCTGATCTTCAGCCTCAATTACGGCGACGTCGATTTCGCCGAAGTCACCGAGCGCTTCGTGGCGGCAACCGAGAAGATGAAGCGCGACGGCTGGTGGTGGCGCGACGCCGGCCTGACCAACAAGGGCATCAAGCGGCAGATTCTGAAGGAGATGCTGGCTAAGCGGTTTGGGCGCTAGAGACGCTCCATTCTGCGTCATTGCAACTTCCAAATCTCTCTCGTCATTGCGAGGAGCGAAGCGACGAAGCAATCCATCTGCCCCCACGCGGATAGGTGGATTGCTTCGCTTCGCTCGCAATGACGGCTTCATAATGCTTCTTCAAAACGTGGATGCCCGGGACATCTGTGCGAAGACGTGCTTCGCACTTCAGCCCGGGCATGACGACTTCTTCGCCTACGACAAACCTCACGCGTGACGGACGTGCTTTTCGAGGCCGGGATCGATCAATTCGCCCTTCATCAGCGCCAGCGGCGCCTTGTAGTACAGCTTGAGATCGCTGAAGGGGTCGGTGAGGATCTTGGTCATCCAGACCAGACCGGTCTCGACGTCGCGAATGAAGAACAGATGCACGGTGCGGAACAGCAATCCGCCGATGCCGACGGCGAGCCAGATCTTAGCGACCTGACGCATGAAGTCTGCCGAGGACGTCCACGGCGCAAACAGGCCGAACAGGGTCGGATCGAGGTAGAGCACCAGCGGCGACAGCGCCCAGATGCCCATCAGCACCACCTTGCGCTGTAGATTATAACCGACCTTGATCTCTTCCTTGTGCTCGTGGGTCGCCTGGTTGACGTGGTCGTAACCACGCGGCTCGAAGAAGAAGTGGCCCGCCTGGCGCGTCGTCATCGACACCAGCCAGCCGGTCAGCGCCGACACGACAGGATCGAAGAACAGCATCGCATAGGCGAACAGAAAACTCGCGGCGCTGACGAAGTGCAGCGACTGGTTGATGCGGCTGTGGTGATAGTAGCGATGGTCGTCCCAGCGCTGCGTCTTCAGTTCCTGCAGAAAATTCCTGATCATGGTCTCCCCCAGATTTCGCGTCGGGATCGGGTTACAGGGATTCGATGTAGCGGATGTGACATCATCGTAATGACATGCGGCGGGATGCAGCGGCGCGTTGACACAACGCGCCTTGCGTCACGCCCCCGGCGTTACGCCGCGGCCGCGACGTCCATCTTGCGGAATCGCACCAGCGAGAAGTGGCCGAGCGGCGGCACCAGCCGGCGCTCCGCCAGTTCCATGCCATCGGCGCCGGCGAGCCACTGCGCATAGCGCGACCAGGCGAACTCGGCGGTGCGGAAGCCGAGCGGACGAACCACCGGCTGCAATCGCTGCTCGATGAAGCGGCGCATGCCGGCATCCGCGCTGACGCGGGTCAGGATGATGAGCTCGCCGCCGGGCCGCAGCACGCGGGCGAATTCGTCGAGCGCCTTTTCCGGGTTGGGCACCGCCGTGACGACATATTGCGCCATCACGACGTCGAAGGAATTGTCGGGGAATTCGAGATTCTCGGCATCCATCACCGCGAGGCCCTCGACGTTCTTCAGCTTGAACCCGTCGACGCGCTTTTTGGCCTTCTCGAGCATCAGTTCGGAAATATCGGTGCCGAAGATGCGCAAATGCGGCGAATAGAGCGGCAGCGAGATGCCGGTGCCGACGCCGACCTCGAGTACCCGCCCGCCGATCTTGTTGGTGGCCGCGATCGCCGCCTTGCGGCCCTTGCTGAACACGCCGCCGAACACGAGGTCGTAAACCGGCGCCCAGCGATCATAGGCCTGCTCGACCGTGTCGCGGTCGAAATCCAGCGGCCTCGTACCGTCCAGCTTGATGATGTCTGCCATCGTCTCTTCTGCCTTCTCGTCCTGTCCGTGATTGAAACTTCAGCCCTGCACCGCGCTTCGCGCCGGCACGCGGCGCACCGGCCGCAGCACGCGGCTCGGCTGCAACGCCGTGAGGTTGCCGATGAACTGGCGCGCGCTGTTTTCCCAGGAGCGCTCCAGCGCAAAATTCCGGCAGGCTTCGCGCGACATCGTCAGCGCCCGCAAGCAGGCGCTGCGCAGATCCGCATCCAGCGCGCCGATCGAATGGCCGGCGATGACGTCCTTCGGGCCGGTGACCGGAAACGCCGCCACCGGCGTGCCGCAGGCCAGCGCCTCGAGTTGCACGACACCGAACGTATCGGTGAGACTTGGAAACACGAACACGTCGGCGGCGGCCAGATGCGCAGTCAGGTCCGCGCCCTTCTTCTCGCCGAGGAAGATGGCGTCCGGATATTGCCTTTCGAGCTGCGCCTTCTGCGGGCCGTCGCCGACGACGACCTTGGTGCCCGGCAGGTCCAGCGACAGAAATGCCTCGATGTTCTTCTCCACGGCGACGCGGCCCATGGTCATGAAGATCGGCCGCGGCAGATCGAGCGTTGCCGGGTGGTCTGGATTGAACAATTCGGTGTCGACGCCGCGCGTCCAGAAGCCGAGCTTGCGAAAGCCGCGCGCGCCGAGTTCCTGCCGCAGCGAGTCGGTCGCGACCATCACCATGGAAGACGCCGAGTGGAAATGCCGCATCACCGCATAGCCGACGCCGAGCGGAAGCCGGGTGCGGACTTCGACATATTCGGGAAAGCGCGTGGTGTAGGACGTGGTAAACGCCAGCTTGCGGCGAAGGCAATAGGCGCGCACCGCCCAGCCGATCGGTCCTTCGGTGGCGATATGTATCGCCTCGGGCGCCGCCGCCTCGATCCGCCTGATGATCTCGCGCCGGTTCGGCAATGCGATGCGCAGACCGGGATAGGTCGGCAACGGCATCGACGGAAAGCCGTCGGGCGTGAGAAAGCTGATCTCTTCGCCGAGCGAGGCCGCGCTTTTCGTCAGCGACGTCAGCGTGCGGACGACGCCGTTCACCTGCGGATGCCACGCGTCGGTCGCAACTGTTATCTTCATGTCCGGGACCCGAGATTCCAGATGATTCTCAAGTCCGACGTTGGGGCATCGATATTTCAGGCGTATGACGTCATGGTTCTGTAAGGTTGTTTTTTAAGCCCCGCTCCACGCATTTTCGTGTAACGTGACAGGACCATGTCAGAACTGAACGACAATCCGGCACCGCCCCGCCCGCGACGCAAGCGCAAGAGCTACGCGCTGCTGATCCTCGCGGCCGTGATCCTTGGCTTCGGCATCGCCGCAGGCACGCTGTACTATGTGCTGCGGCCGACCGTTCTCAGAATCGCCGTCGGCCCCGCCGGCAGCGAAGACCTGAAACTGATCCAGCTCATCGCGCAGAACTTTACACGCGACCACAGCTCGGTCCGCCTGTCGCCGATCACGACCGAAGGAACACCGGAGAGCCTTGCACTGTTCGCTGCGGGGAAGGCCGATCTCGCGGTGGCGCGCGGCGATCTCAACCTGCCGGCCAACGCGGAGTCGGTTGCGATCCTGCGCAAGAACGTCGTGGTGCTGTGGGCGCCGTCCGGGCTGCCCGCGAAAGGTTCGAAGAAACAGCCGGCACCGAAGATCAAGAGCCTCGCCGGCCACCGCGTCGGCGTGGTCGGGCGAACCGAGGCCAACGTCAAATTGCTGAAAGTGATCCTGAAGGAATCCGGCATCAATCCGGACAAGGTGACGATCACCCAGTACGCCACCACGCAGCTGGCCGAAATGGCGCGCGATCCGGCGATCGACGCGTTCATGACCGTCGGGCCGCTCAAGAGCAAGATCACCGCGGACGCCATCGCCGCAACCGCGGCTGCGCGCGGCGAACCCAAATTTCTGCCGATCGACGTTTCCGAAGCCATCGCCAAGCGGAATCAGCTGTATGAGGCCGAGGAAATTCCCGGCAGCATCTTCAGCTCGTCCCCGGCAAGGCCCGACGACAAGATCGACACGGTCAGCGTCAACCATCTGATCATCGCGCCGAAATCATTGTCGGATACCGCGGTCGCGGCCTTCGCCCGCCAGCTCTTCACGGTGCGCCAGCAGCTCGCCAGGGAATTGCCGGCGGCCTCGCAGATCGAAAAGCCCGACACCGACAAGGACGCCGCCCTGCCCGCGCATGCCGGCGCGGCCGCCTATATCGACGGCAACGAGCGGACGTTCCTGGAGCGATATACCGACTACATCTGGGGCGCGGTCCTGGTGCTGTCGGGCCTCGGCTCCTTCGGCGCCTGGCTGCAGCACTACTGGAAGCGCGACGAGCGCGAGCTGTACTCCCGTCATCGCGACAATCTGCTCGACCTGATCGCGAAGGTGCGCAAGGCCGAGACGGCGAAGGAACTGGCGGAAATGCAGGGCGCCGCCGACAGTCTGTTGCGCGAAACGCTCGATTGCTATGACGACGGTGCCATCGAGGAGAGCGACCTGACGGTGATCGCGCTCACCCTCGAGCAATTCCACCACGCCGTCTCCGACCGCCGCGCCGTGCTCGCGACGGCCGATCCGGCCGAAGCGCCGCGGATGCGCGCCCTCCAGAGCTGAACATACCTCTCATCCGCCCTCGCTGACGCGAGGGCACCTTCTCCCGCAAGGGGAGAAGGGAAGAGCCGCACCCGGCCGGCGACGAAACATTAACGAAACAATTCCCTAACGCGACGAAACCATTTTGGCGATTTCGTGCAAATGTCCTGAAACGGTTGTTCTGTAGAAGGTTTGCCAACGACGCGCCGAAAACGGCGCGACAGGGCGCAAACTTCAGGGGACGACCGATGTTTCATTCATTCAAGAAGAGCACCATCGCGGCTGCCGCCTTCGGCGCACTCGCCACCATCGCATTTTCGGCACCGGCCAAGGCAGCCCCGCTGCCGCTGTTTCCGTTCTTCCTGCCCCCGCAGCAGGTCGAAGCCGCACCGCCGCCGGTTGCCGCCGCTCCCTCGCAGGACGAAGACCGCGTCGAGATGCCGGCCCGGCTGCGCCGCCAGGTCGTGAACTATTCGACCCGCGAGGCGCCCGGCACCATCATCATCGATACCCCCAACACCTATCTCTATCTGGTGCTCGGCAACGGCCAGGCGATGCGCTACGGCATCGGCATCGGCCGCGACGGCTTCACCTGGTCCGGCACCCAAACCATCACCCGCAAGGCGGAATGGCCGGCCTGGACCCCGCCCCCGGAAATGATCGCCCGCCAGCCCTATTTGCCCCGCCACATGACCGGTGGCCCCGGTAACCCGCTCGGCGCCCGCGCGATGTATCTCGGCGGCACCATCTATCGCATCCACGGCACCAACGCGCCGGAAACGATCGGCACCCGCGTCTCCTCCGGCTGCCTGCGCCTCACCAACGAGGACGTTTCCGACCTCTATTCGCGGGTCAGCGTCGGCACCAAGGTGATCGTGCTGCCGATGACGGATCGCCGCGCGGACCTTCGCTAACCGCGCTTCCATTCAAACCAAAGAGGGCCCCGGCATTCACCGGGGCCCTTTTTGCGTCCGGAACGAAATAACCCGCCGGCCGCGAAGGCCGACGGGCGAAATCGAAATATCAGCTGGTCATCAAAATCGATCGGGACCGAGATTGAGGACCGAAGCCGCGGCCGGCATCATCAGATTTGATCAATGCCGGCTGGAAATCAGCACTTCCGGAGGCCGCTCTTGCACTCGTAGCGCATGCGGTCGCCATGCGGGTCGGCCGAGGCCGGAGCCATCGCGGCGAAGGTGGCGGCAATGAAAGTGAGCAGGACGGTCAGGATGGCAAAGCGCTTCATGTGGTTTTCCTTACGGAGATGCTGACGAATCCGGTCCCCGGGAGGCCGGAAACCGGTGACACCAATGGTCGCGCCAACCCTGCGCCCGCGCCGCCGGGGCGTCATCCTCCATATGGAGGAAGACAGCGGGTTTGGAGGCGAAGCTGATTCAGGAATTTCCGGTGCCGTCATCCCCGCGCAAGGGCGCGCACCTCAGGATGACGGTGAAACAGATGCCAACTCGGCGCTAATTCCTGCTCGCGCCTCGGTCCAGCGTGACGCTGGCGAGCAGCGAGACGACTTCGGCCTGGCGGCTGCAGCCGGTCTTTTCCAGCACCTGGCGGAGCTGCGAGCGGACGGTGGAAATAGCGACGCTGCCGCTGGCGGCGATCTCCTCCAGCGTTTCGCCCGAGGCGAGCGCACGCGCCACCCGGGCCTCCGACGGCGTCAGGTCGAACAGCGAGCGCATCAGTTCGACCGGCGGCGCCGACGGCGCGGCCACCGGGGTCAGCACCAGCAGCGCATAGCTGCCGGAGAAGATGTCGTGGGCGGAACGCCGGACCGGAATCAGATGAACGACCATCGCCGCGCGGTTGTCCTGGTCGCGCAGCGGGAACGACTGCACGGCGAGTTCGCGGTGGCTGTCGAGCGCGCCCAGCGCCTCGATCAGCATGTCGTTGGCGGCGCTATCCGTCAGCACCACGCGGTTGCGCGCGCGCCATTGCACATAGGCGCCGAGTTCCTCGATGCCGCTGCCGGATTCGATCACCATGCCTTCGCGGTTCAGCAGCAGCGCCGGCAACCCCATCGCCGTCAACGTATCGCTGGCGCCTTTCGCCCGCTGCAGCCCGAGACGGGCGGCGACGAACGCGCTGCGCGCCAGATGCGAGCGCAATTCGTTCAGCGCTTCGACGCGCTCGCGCTCGATCGGCCCGCGGCTGTGCTCGCGTTCGATGCTGAAGACGATATGGTCTCCCGTCGGCATTTGCAGCCCGGTGCCGGCCGACCAGCCGAGCCCGCGCGGACGGAAGAAATCGCGATAGATCGGATTCTGATCGAGCTGGTCCGGCGTCCAGAAATCGTTCTCGACGAAGAACTCCGGCATCGATTTGCCGAACAGGCAGACCCGCCGGGGACACCGGCCGAACCAGCCGTCCTCGACATAGGACCTGAAGATGTCGTTGAGATTGTCGGAGGCGGTCCATTTCAGCACCCGGTCGCGGGCCGAAAACAGCAGGCCGCCGCGCGAGTCCGTCAGTTGCGCCAGATCGTCCAGCACGCCGGGCCACAGGTCCGGCACGAACGAGCATTCATAGATGCGGTCGATCAATTCGGCGTTCACGAAAACCTGACCAGAAATGGCAGAACTTGCGATGCCACCGTAGTTCGCCAAAAACCCGAAAACAACCCCATGCAAGATAGTCCGCGGGCCGCCCGTTGCTGCCGGCCCCTGCTCTGGCGCGGCTATCTGCTTCGCGGTAGAACCCCCTTGGGGCGATCTGTTGATCCGGGGGGACGATGCGTCTGCCGATGCATCTGAAGGCAATTGCGATTGGGGCGGTCGTCGTCGCCGTTTCGTTTGTGGCCAGCCTTAAGGTGATGGACTTCGTGGCGCCGCGCGACACGGTGAAGCCGCCGAAGCTCGCCGACCTGCCGCCGCTGCCGCCTGCGCCGCGCGCCTCCACGGTGCTGGCGCCGGTGATCGTCGCGCTGTCGGCGATCCGCGAATCCGTCGATCGCGGCGCGCCGCGTTCCTTCGCCGGCAAGGCCGACAATCCGATCTCGCAGATCCTGCAGAACGCCGACATCGGCTGGACCGCCGCGCGCGGGCCGATCGCGGCGACCGGCGCGCAGGACGTGCTGTCGCTGTCGACGCCGCTGACGGGAACGCTCAACGTCACCGGCTCGCTGTCGGCGAAGGCCACCGGCGCCGTCGGCGATGCGCTCGGCGGCCTGCTCGGCGGCAACGTCGCCAAGCAGATCGGCAGCGTGAACATCAAGAACCTGAACGCCAGCGCCGAGATCAAGGGCAATATCAACATCACGGCGCGGCCGAAGATCGCCGCCAACTGGCGCATCGAGCCGAACCTGTCAGCGCAGGTCAATCTCGGCGACACCAGCCTCGTCGCCGCCGGCGCGCGCATCAACGTGCCGGCGCAGGTCAAGCCGCTGATCGACAGGAACGTCGCCGAGCAGATCGCACTGGTGCAGGCGCGGATGCGCAACGACACCACCTTCGAGCAGAACGCGCGGGCGCAATGGACCAAGGCCTGCCGCTCGATCCCGTTGCAGGGTACCGGCGCGAGCTCGACGCTGCCGGCGCTGTGGCTGGAGCTCAAGCCGACGCGCGCGATCGCCGCCCAGCCGCGCGTCGATGCGTCGGCGGTGACGCTGACGCTCGGCATCGAGGCGGAAACCCGCATCACGCCGGTCGAGACCAAACCCTCCTGCCCGTTCCCGAGCGCGATCAGCATCGTGCCGTCGCAGCCGGGACGGGTCGCGATCGGCGTGCCGATCGACATGCCCTTCACCGAGATCAACAGGATCGTCGAGGCGCAATTCGCCGGAAAAACCTTTCCGGAGGACGGCAGCGGCGCGGTCGACGTCACCGTGAAGCGCGCTACCGTGGCGGCATCCGGCAACCGGCTGCTGATTTCGCTGCTGGTGAACGCCAAGGAGAAGAAGAGCTTCTTCGGATTCGGCGGCGAGGCCACCGTCCATATCTGGGGCCGGCCCGCGCTCGATCAGGCCGAGCAGATGCTGCGGCTGACCGACATCGAACTGGCGGTCGAGTCCGAGGCCGCCTTCGGACTGCTCGGCGCGGCCGCCCGCGCCGCCGTGCCGCAGCTGCAGAAGGCGCTGGCCGAGAAGGCCACCGTCGATCTGAAGCCGTTCGCCAGCAATGCGCAGAAGAAGATCGCCGCCGTGATCGCCGATTTTCAGAAGAACGAGGACGGCGTGCGGGTGGCCGCCGAAATCACCAGCCTGCGGCTCGCCGAGATCGCCTTCGATTCCAGGACGCTGCGCGTGATCGCGGAAGCCGACGGCATGATAAATGTCTACCTCTCGGCGCTGCCGGGGCTGTGACGCGGCGCGAAGCCCGGATTGACC
>JAQSDT010000694.1 GCA_029946075.1 bacterium
ATGATCGGCACCAACGATCTGGACAAAGCCAAGTCGTTCTACGACGCGCTGCTGGGCACGCTCGACGTCCGACCGGCCAAGGTAGACCGCCACCGCATTTTCTATTTCACCAAGACCGGCACGTTCTCGGTGTCGAAGCCGATCAACGGCCAGCCAGCGACGCCTGCCAATGGCGGCACCATCGGCTTTGCGGCGAACTCGCCGGAACAGGCCGATGCCTGGCACGCCGCCGGCCTCGCCAATGGCGCGACGGCTTGCGAAGACCCGCCGGGCATTCGCGAAGGCGCGGCCGGAAAACTCTATCTGGCTTACCTGCGCGATCCCGACGGCAACAAGATCTGCGCGATGCACCGGATTCCGGCGTAACATGCATAACGGGGTGGGTTCGGCGACGCCGTAATCCACCCGCACGCCGCACGCGGCGAAACGATCGGGGAGCGAAGCGCCATGAATCGATTTGCCCTTTCCCTCGCAACATCCGGCGCCCTCTTCGCTGCGACGCTGCTGCCGGCTCACGCTGAACTCGACGTTCCCACTCTGAAAAAGACGATCGAGGCCTCGCTCGCGGGCGACTATCCCAAGCTCGATGCGCTCTACAAGGAACTGCACGCCCATCCGGAGCTGGCGTTCCAGGAGGTGAAGACGGCTGCGCGCCTTGCCGCGGAAATGCGCGCGCTCGGCTTCGAGGTTACCGAGAAGGTCGGCAGGACCGGGCTGGTTGCCATCTACAAGAACGGCAACGGCCCCACCATCATGGTGCGTACCGAACTCGACGGCCTGCCGATGGAAGAAAAGACCGGCCTCGATTATGCGAGCCGCGACAAGACGACCTGGAGCGGGCGCGAAGTGTTCGTCGCCCATAGCTGCGGCCACGACGTCCACATGGCAGCCTGGATCGGAACGGCCAAAATCCTGCTCGGCCTCAAGGACCGCTGGAAGGGCACGCTGATGTTCATCGCCCAGCCGGCGGAGGAAATCGTGGCCGGCGCCAGGGCCATGCTGGCGGACGGGCTGTTCACGCGATTCCCCAAGCCCGACTTTGCGTTCGCGCTGCATGACGGACCCGGCCCGCACGGCACGATTTTCTATCGCTCAGGCGTCGGCTCGTCCGCTGCCGACGGGGTCGACATCACGTTTCACGGCCGTGGCGGTCACGGCTCGGCGCCGCACACCACCATCGACCCGGTCGGGATCGCGGCGCGCTTTATCGTCGAAGTGCAGAGTGTGATCAGCCGCGAGAAGGACCCGACAGAATTCGGCGTGTTCAGCGTCGGCTCGATCCACGGCGGAACCGCGGCGAATATCATCCCCGATTCCGTGCAGCTCAGCGGGACCATCCGCACGTTCAAGCCCGAGGTGCGGGCCAAGATGCATGCCGGGATCGAGCGGACCGCAAAGGCCGCCGCGGCGATGTCGGATGCGCCGCCGCCCGATATCAGAATCGTCGAAGGCGCCAGGCCTGTCATCAACGATCCCGAGGTGGTGGCCGCGGCCGCCGATGTGCTGAAGGCGGCCTTCGGCGACAAGTTCCGGGTCTCGCCGCCCGGCACCGCCAGCGAGGATTTTTCGGAATTCGCAGGTGCCGGGGTGCCGTCGATGATGTTCAACATCGGCATCTATGCGCCGGAGCGCTTCACTGCTGCGCGCAACGGCGGTCCGCCGATCCCGTCCAATCACTCGCCGCTGTTCGCGCCGGTGCCGCAACCGACCATCGAGACGGGTGTGACCGCGATGACGCTGGCGGTGCTGAGCGCCTTCGACAGGAAGGCGCGGGGCCAATAGAGCCGCGCTTCAGGCCACCTTCCTGGTGTCGGCGTCCAGAAAGCCGGTCAGCCGGCCGCGGATCAATTGTTCGGCCTCGCTCATGATGCGGTCGATCAATTCCTTCACGGTCGGAATGTCGTGGATCAGGCCGACCACCATGCCGCAGCTCCACGCGCCGGCATTCATGTCGCCATCGATCATGACCTTGGGATAGACGCCCGCGACCTGATCGTGGATGTCCTCGATCTTCAGCCTGGCGCCCTTTTCCCGCTCGATCTCGATCAGGCGATCGACCGCCGGATTCTTCAGCACGCGCTCGGTGTTCCGGATCGCGCGCATGATCAGCCGGGTGTCGAGTTCGGACGCCGCCACCAGCGCCTGCTTGACGTTGTCGTGGACCGGCGCCTCCTTGGTGGCGATGAAGCGCGTTCCCATGTTCATGCCCTGCGCGCCCATCGCGAGCGCAGCGACGAGACTGCGTGCATCGGCCATGCCGCCGGAGGCCACGAACGGAATCTTCAGCTCTTCCGCCGCGCGCGGCAGCAGGATCATGTTCGGCATGTCATCCTCGCCGGGATGGCCGCCGCATTCGAACCCGTCGACGCTGACGGCATCGCAGCCGATCTGTTCGGCCTTGAGCGAGTGACGAACCGAGGTGCATTTGTGGATGACCTTGATGCCGGCGGCTTTCAGCGCCGGCATGTACTGCTCGGGGCTACGGCCGGCGGTCTCGACCGCCTTGATGCCGCCCTCCCTGATCGCCGCGATGTATTCGGGATAGGGCGGCGCCGTGAACGAAGGCAGGAAGGTCAGGTTCACGCCGAACGGCTTGTCGGTCATGTCGTGACATTTCGCAATTTCCTTCGCCAGCAGTTCGGGCGTGCGCTGCGTCAGGCCGGTGATGATGCCGAGCCCACCCGCGTTGGAGACCGCGGCGGCAAGCTCAGCGAAGCCGACGAAGTGCATTCCGCCCTGGATGATCGGATGCTGGATATTGAACAGTTCGGTGATGGCCGTCTTCATCTGACATCTCCAGTTGCGATTTGCGTCTTCGCCTGATCGGAGCGCCGACCATGCGTCACCCGGCGCGGCCGGGCTAGGTCCGCAACGCGCCGCGGCGAACTTTTTTCCGGCCGTTCTTGATGCGTTCATCCGATATTGCGGAGCGATACCGCGGTGCGCGGGTAAGCTGCTGGTATCAGGGCATATTCCTCTGCGTGAAAAAACCGGAATGCCCTGCCCACTTGGACAAGCGCCCTCGTCGCGTCTACATTGCCGGCCAACGAGCCGAGTGCGCGCCCGCAGGGAAAAATACCTGCGCAAATGGGAGGAATAATCCATGAAACACGCCTACATCCCGCGAACCACCACCTACAACCTCAATCCCGGCGAGGAGCTGAACGATCTGCGCATGTCGGACGAGGTCCGTCCGCTCTATGAGCACGTCAAGAAGTTCATCCGCGAGACAGTCGACCCGATGTCGGTCGAGTTCGCAAGACTCGGCGAAGGCAAGAAGGATCGCTGGAGCTTCACGCCGGAACAGCTGGCGTGCCTGCAGAAGGCCAAGGACAAGGCCAAGGAAGTCGGCCTGTGGAACTTCTTCCTGCCCGACGACGAAACCGGTCAGGGCCTGAAGAACCTCGACTACGCCTACATCGCGGTCGAGCTCGCCAAGAACCCGATGGCCTCGGAGACGATGAACTGCTCCGCGCCCGACACCGGCAACATGGAAGTGCTGGAGCGCGTCGGCACCAAGGAGCAGAAGGAGAAGTGGCTGAAGCCGCTGCTGGCCGGCGAAATCCGCTCGGCCTATGCGATGACCGAACCGAACGTCGCTTCCTCCGACGCCAAGAACATTTCGACATCGGCCAAGCTCGTCGGCGACGAGTGGGTGATCAACGGTGAGAAGTACTACATCTCCGGCGCCGGCGATCCGCGCTGCAAGATCATGATCGTGATGGTCAAGACCAATCCCGACGCGCCGCCGAGCAAGCAGCAGTCGCAGATCCTGGTCCCCATCGACACCCCCGGCGTCGAGATCCTTGGGCCCATGCACGTGTTCGGCCACGACCACGCGCCGCGCGGCCACATGCATCTGCGCTTTACCAATTGCCGGGTGCCGAAGGAAAACATGCTGCTCGGCGAAGGCCGCGGTTTTGAGATCTCGCAGGTCCGTCTTGGGCCGGGCCGCATCCATCACTGCATGCGCACGATCGGCAAGGCGGAAAAGGCGCTCGACCTGATGGTGTCGCGCGGCCTGACCCGTGAAGCCTTCGGCAAGAAGATCGCCCATCTCGGCGGCAACATGCAGATCATTGCGCAGGCGCGCTGCGAGATCGAGGCGATGCGGCTGATGGTGCTGAAGGCCGCCAAGGCGATGGACGTGCTCGGCAACAAGGAAGCGCGCATCTGGGTCAGCATGGTGAAGGCCATGGTGCCGGAACGCACCTGCAAGATCATCGACCAGGCGATCCAGATGCACGGCGCCACCGGCATTTCGCACTGGAGCCCGCTCGGCGAGATGTACCAGGACGTCCGCCACCTCCGCTTCGCCGACGGTCCGGATGAAGTGCACTGGATGGTCGTCGGCCGTCACGAACTGAGCATGCCGTAACCTTCCTCCCCCTCTCCCCGTTCTTCACGGGGAGAGGGTCGGGGTGAGGGGCTGCTTCCGCGAGTTCAGCGGACAATGAGTGTGTGGAGAGCCCCCCCCTCACACGCCGCGCTGCGCGCGTCGACCTCTCCCCGCAAGCGGGGCGAGGCACAGACCTCCGCCGGAGCAAACCCCTAATGCAATACGCCCCCAGCGACCTGAAACCCCGCGACCGCTACAAGGTGCTCACTTCCTTCGTGCTGCCGCGGCCGATCGCGTGGGTGACCACGATCGGGCCGACCGGCGTCGTCAACGCCGCGCCCTTCAGCTTCTTCAACGTGTTCTGCGAGGATCCGCCGCTGTGCATGTTCGCCGCCAATCTGCGGCCGGATGGGCGGATCAAGGACACCGTGATCAACATCCGCCGCACCAATGAGTTCGTGGTCAACATGACCGACGAGCCGCTGGCGCTGGCAATGCACGAAAGCAGCGGCGACTTCCCGCCTGATATCGGCGAGCCGGATTATCTGAATTTGAAACTTGCGCCCTCTTCGAAGATCGCGGTGCCGCGGCTAGCGGATGCGCCGTTCGCGATGGAATGCAAGACCTGGAAGGAGATCGACGTCAACGGCGACCGGCTGCTGGTGATGGGCGAAGGCATCAACTTCCACATTCGCGACGAATTGTGGGACCACGCGGCGATGCGCGTGCACATGGATCGCTATCATCCGATCGGCCGCATGTTCGCCGATCGCTATTGCCGCACCGACGACCGCGTGGTGTTTCCACCGGCCGAGGGGGCTAAACGTCGCTGAACGGAAGGAACCACGCATGACCGACAACTTCCGCGACAACGAGGCCCGCGAGCGGTTCGAGCTCGACGTCGAGGGTCACACCGCGTTCGTCGAATACCGCAAGTCACCCGGCGCCATCACGCTTGTGCATACCGAGGTGCCGAAGGAACTCGGCGGCAAGGGCGTCGGCTCGAAACTCGCACGTGCGACGCTCGACGCCGTGCGGCAGCAGGGGCGCAAGCTGACCGTGAAGTGCGAATTCATTCAGAGCTTCATGGGGAAGAACCCCGAATACAACGACCTGCTGGCCGGGTGATGCGCACGTCGTAGGATGGGTGGAGCGTAGCGATACCCATCTCTTTTGCGGCTGCGGGGGGTGATGAGTATCGCTTCGCTCCACCCATCCTACAGACTATGACGCCGGCCTATGCGCGCGCAGGAACGACCTGATCTGCCGCACCGCCAGCGGCACCCGCTCCTTCGGCTCCTTCCACGGAAACAAACTCACCTCTGCATTCGGCGCCAGCATCGCGCTCTCCATGGCGACCGCGTAGGGATGCGCGGGAATGTCGTCGGGCAGGATCAGCACCGGCGTCCGGCACTGCCGCACGAAGTCGCGTGACACCGTGAAAACGAAATCCGGATCGGTGCGATACATTTTTGTGAGGAACTTCTCGGCCTGCTCCAGGGTGAGGTCGGGCCGGCGTTCGAGGAGTTGTGGCGCCCAGCCCTTGATGTTGTTGTCGTAGAAGAGATCGCGCATTTCCGGGCGCGAACCCGACGGCATCGCCAGCACACCGGCGACGACGCGGTCCGGCGCGCGCTTGAGCAAATTCCAGATCAGGGGGCCGCCGATGCAAAAGCCCAGCACCATGAATTTCTCAAAGCCGAGGTGATCCATCAGTGCGAGCTGATCGTCGGTGTGGGAATCCCAGGGACGGTCGATCTCGAGCGGACCTGTGGACTGGCCGGGCGGCGCGTTGCGGAGATCGAAGGCGACGCAGCGATACTCGTCGCCGAACTCCTTGATGGCGTTGAACGGCGGATATTCGCCGGTGATCCCCGAAATGTTGGAATTCAGTCCGCCGCCGGCGATCAGCAGCAGCGGGAAGCCGGAACCGGCTTCCTCATAGTGGATGCGAACCGCGCCCTTCTCGAAAAATGCCATGCGTCCCCCATACTTTCTGGTTTCTCCATCTCCCCGTTGTGGCGGAGAGAAGGTCGGGATGAGGGGCCTCCCCGCTCACGCGACCCGCGGAGAGGCCCTCACCTCACGCCTTTGCCGGCTCGCCGATCTTGTCCTGCGTTTTGGTGTCGAAGTCCGACGCCTCGTGCCGTTCGTGGAGCTGGCTCGAAGGCTCGCCCCAGGTGCGATTGACCATGCGGCCGCGCTTGACGCCGGGGCGTTTGGCGATCGCATCGGTCCAGCGCTGCACGTGTTTGTAGTCCTGGACCGCGAGAAACTCGCCGGCGCCGTAGAGCACGCCCTTGGCGAGGCTGCCGTACCAGGGCCACACCGCGATATCGGCGATCGTGTAGTCCTTGCCGGCCAGATATTCGTTGTCGGCCAAACGCCGATCGAGCACGTCGAGCTGGCGCTTTACTTCCATCGCAAAACGGTCGATCGCGTATTCGATCTTGGTCGGTGCATATGCATAGAAATGGCCAAAACCGCCGCCGAGATAGGGCGCGCTGCCCATCTGCCAGAACAGCCACGACAGGCATTCGGCCCGCGCCTGCCCGCCCGTCGGCAGGAAGGCGCCGAACTTCTCAGCCAGATGCATCAGGATCGAAGCCGACTCGAATACGCGAATCGGCGTCGGCCCGCTGCGGTCCATCAGTGCCGGAATCTTGGAGTTCGGATTGACGCCGACGAAGCCGCTGCCGAACTGGTTGCCGTCGATCCTGATCAGCCAGGCGTCATATTCGGCGCCGCTGAAACCTGCCGCCAGCAACTCCTCGAACATGACGGTGACCTTGACGCCGTTCGGCGTCGCCAGCGAATAGAGCTGGAACGGATGCCGGCCGACCGGCAGTTCGGCCTCGTGCGTGGCGCCCGAGATCGGGCGGTTGATGGCGGCAAAACGGCCGCCGCTTGCCTTGTTCCAGGTCCAGACTTTCGGCGGGGTGTAGGTGGCGGGATCGGTGACGGCGGCGTCGGTCATCTATTCTTGCTCCAGAGCCGTTGGGTGAGCAAAGGCGCCCTTGTGCCGCGCCCACCGTTTGAATGCGATTGCATATAGTGGGCACGCTGCGCTTTGCCCACCCTGCAGCAGCGTCAGGATGCTACCGATTTTCGCGCTGCTTTCGCGCCTTCCATCACAAAGCCTTCATAGCCCCTGGCCGCGACGTCATTGCAAATCTGCCGGTAGGGGCCGACGCCGCCGATATAAGGCATGAAGATGCGCGGTTTACCCGGCACATTGGCGCCCATGTACCAGGAATCGGCCTGCGGAAAGAGCGTGGTGTAGGCGACCTCGTTGACATGTGCGACCCATTTGTCTTCGGCGTCGGTTGCGGCTTCCATGGTGTCGAGGCCGTTGTCGCGCATATAGCTGAGGCAATCGGTGATCCAGTCGACATGCTGCTCGATCGAGACGATCATGTTCGACAGGACCGACGGGCTGCCGGGGCCGGTGATGACGAACAGGTTCGGGAAACCCGCGCTCATCAGGCCAAGATAGGTGCGCGGGCCGGCGGACCATTTGTCGTTCAGCGTCCGCCCGTCCCTGCCCCTGATGTCGATCCTCGCCACCGATCCGGTCATGGCGTCGAACCCGGTCGCCAGCACCAGCGCGTCGAGTTCGTATTCTTCGCCGCCACTACGCACCGCGGTCTGCGTGATCTCCTCGATCGGATGGGCCTTGATGTCGACCAGCGTCACGTTCGGCCGGTTGAAGGTCGCAAAATAATCCGTGTCGATACAGATGCGCTTGGTGCCGATCGGGTAGCTGGCCGGGGTCAGCCGTTTCGCCGTATCGGAGTCCTTCACGATCTCGGCGATCTTGCCTCGCACGAAATTCGCGGCGGTGTCGTTGGCGGCCTTGTCGAGCGCGAGGTTGTTGTAGACCGACATGAAGGTGAGCCCGCCGCGCTGCCAGCGCGCCTCGTACCTGTCGCGCCGTTCATTGTCGCCGTCATCGAGCGCGCCGCGGTCGGGCACTTCCGTGTAGATGCCATTCTTCGCCTCTTCCCGCGCGAAGCGCCGTACTTCCGGATAATTGGTCCGGAACCAGTTGCGCTCCTCGTCGGTCAGCCCGGCGTTTCGCGCAGGGATCGAGAACTGCGCGGTGCGCTGGAACACCGTCAGATGGCTCGCCTGTTCGGCGATCACGGGCACCGACTGGATCCCCGACGAACCCGTGCCGATGACGCCGACGCGCAGGCCGGTGAAATCGACCTCCTCATGCGGCCAGTGTCCGGTGTGGTAGACCTTGCCCTCAAAGCGATCGAGCCCCTTGATGTCGGGCTTGCGCGCATTCGACAGGCAGCCGGTGGCGAGCACGACGAATTTCGCCGACACCGTCTTGCCGTCCGACGTGGTGACCGACCAGAGCGAAGTCGCCTCGTCGAACGCCGCGGTCTCGACGCGGGTGTCGAACTGGATATCGCTGCGCAGGTTGAAGCGGTCGGCAACGTGGTTGGCGTATTTCAGAATCTCCGGCTGCGGCGCGTAGCGCTCGCTCCAGTCCCACTCCTGCTGCAACTCCTCGGAGAACGAATAGGAATATTGCATGCTCTCGACGTCGCAGCGCGCGCCGGGGTAGCGGTTCCAGTACCAGGTGCCGCCGACGCCGGAGCCCTGTTCAAACACGCGCGCCGTCATGCCCTGCCCGCGCAGGCGGTGCAGCATGTACATGCCGGCAAAGCCCGCGCCGACCACGACGACATCGTAGGCCTCTGCGGTTTTGGCGGTAACGGAAGGCGAAGCGGACATCAGTGCGAACTCCCCGGAATTTCTCTTGTTTGACCGGCAGCATTCTCTTCGTAGCGCCAAAGCGCAAGACGCAAATCGGCGGGCTTGCTTTGCATATTTTGCGCGGTGGAATTGCCCGCTCCTCATGGTGAGGAGCGCATTTGCGCGTCTCGAACCATGAGGCCACAGTCGGGCCTGCATCCTTCGAGACGGCCGCCACGCGGCCTCCTCAGGATGAGGATTGAAGGGTGTTGGCAGGCATACCGTCAATGGGCTAGCGTTATCGGCAACAGGCCAATCAGAACCAATAATGCGCAGCCGGTCCACGGCCGCCTCAGGGAGCGCACAATCATGAAATCCCCGATCTGCGACATGCTGGGAATCGAGTTTCCGCTGCTCGCCTTCAGCCATTGCCGCGACGTGGTGGCCGCCGTCAGCCGCGCCGGCGGCTTTGGCGTGCTGGGCGCGACCGCGCATTCCCCTGAAACCATCGAGCAGGAACTGAAATGGATCGACGATCACGTCGATGGCAAGCCCTATGGCCTCGACGTGCTGATCCCCGAGAACATTTCGACGGCAGGCGAAAAGGACGTCACCTGGAAGAGCCTGGAAGCACGGATTTCGCCGGAGCATCGCGACTTCACCCGTAATCTCCTGAAGAAATACGGCATCGAGCTGACGACGACCAATGTCGCCGATAACCAGCCGCAACCGTTCGACGCGCAGCGCGCGCTCGCGGTGCTCGACGTCTCGTTCAGCCATCCGATCAAGTTGATTGCCAATGCCCTGGGCGTGCCGCCGAAGGCGATGATCGACAAGGGCCGCAAGCACGGCGTGCCGGTGGCAGCCCTCGTCGGCTCCAAGGAGCACGCGCTGCGGCAGGTCGCCGCCGGTGTCGACATCCTGGTGGCGCAGGGCACCGAGGCCGGCGGCCATTGTGGCGAGGTCTCGACGATGGTGCTGGTGCCGGAGGTGATCAAGGCGATCAAGCCGATCTGCGACGTGCCGGTGCTGGCCGCGGGCGGCATCATGACCGGGCATCAGATGGCGGCCTGCATGGCGATGGGCGCCGCCGGCGTCTGGACCGGCTCGGTATGGCTGGCGACGGTGGAATCCGAAACCACCGAAATCTTCCGCGAAAAGATGATCGCGGCCTCCTCGCGCGATGCGATCCGCTCCAAGGGCCGCACCGGCAAGCCCGCGCGGCAACTGCGTTCCGTATGGACCGATGCGTGGGACCGCGGGCCCGACAGCCCCGGTGCGCTGCCGATGCCGCTGCAAAGCATCATCAGCCGCGACGCCTTCAACTCGATCGACCGCGCCGCCGCCGCCGGCAACGCCCAGGCGCGCGACCTCGTCAGCTATTTCGTCGGCCAGGGCGTTGGCCTGATCGACAGCGTGAAGTCTGCCGGCGCGGTGGTGCAGGAATTCAAGGAAGATTTCGCCGACGCGGTAGAGCACATGAACATGTTGATGGAGGAGTGAACCTCTCTCCACGTCATTGCGAGGAGCGTAAGCGACGAAGCAATCCATACTTCCTTTACCGCACGATGGATTGCTTCGCTTCGCTCGCAATGACGAAATAGCTACCCACGAACTTGCCATCTCAAAAAGCGAAACAAGAAAATGTCTGATATCCCTGAAGACCGCATTCCCGTCATCGTCGGCGTCGGCGAAATCGCCGACCGGCCCAAGGACATTGCCGCCGGCCTCGAGCCGATGGCGCTGCTGGAAGAGGCCGTGCGGCGCGCGGAGGCGGACAGCGGCGCAAAACTGCTCGGCGAACTCGGCTCGCTCGACGTCGTCAACTTCCTGAGCTGGCGCTACCGCGATCCCGAGAAGCAGCTGGCGACGCGGCTCGGTGCAACACCTGCGCATTGCTATTACGGCCCGGTCGGCGGCGAGAGCCCGATCCGCTATATCCACGAGGCCGCCCAACGCATCGCGCGCGGCGAATGCAGCGTCGCCGTCGTCTGCGGCGCCGAGGCGCAATCGACCGCAACCAAGGCCGAGCGCGGCGGCATCTCGCTGCCATGGACCCCGTTCGCCAGCGACGTCGAGGAGCCGAAGCGCACCGCGGCGTTCCAGAAGCCGATGGCGGTGAAGCTCGGCGTGTTCCGTCCCATCACGGTCTATCCCTTGTATGAGACCGCAACGTCGGCGCATTGGGGCCAGACCCCGCGCGAGGCGCTGGCGGAATCCGGCGCGCTGTGGTCGACCTATGCGAAGGTCGCTTCCGAAAGCGAGAACGGCTGGCTGAAGAAGCGTTTTACGCCGGACGAGATCACGACGCCGACGGCGGACAACCGTCTGATCGCCTGGCCCTATACCAAGCTGATGGTCGCCAACCCGACCGTGAACATGGGCGGCGCGGTGCTGCTGACGTCGCTGGCGAAGGCCCGCGCGGCCGGCGTGCCGGAAGACCGCCTGATCTATCCGCTCGGCGGCGCCTCGGCGGAAGAACCGCGTGACTATCTGGTCCGCGACCAGTTCTACGAAAGCCATCCGCAGAACGCCGTGCTGAAGGCGGTGATGGACCTCGTCGAAGGCGATGGAAAAAAATTCGACGCCATCGAGCTCTACAGCTGCTTCCCTTGCGTGCCCAAGATGGCGCGGCGAACGCTCGGGCTCGGTCCCGACGTGCAGCCGACGGTCACCGGTGGGCTCACCTTCTTCGGCGCTCCCCTGAACACCTACATGACACATGCCGCGGTCGCGATGGTGCGCAAGCTGCGCAAGGGCGGCAAGCTCGGCCTGCTGTACGGCCAGGGCGGGTTTGTCACCAAGCACCATGGCCTGGTGCTGTCGCGCGAGGCGCCGAAGCAGGCACTGAGCCAGACCACCAGTGTCCAGGCCGAGGCCGACCGCAACCGCCGCCAGGTGCCCGAGTTCGTGACGGAAGCCTCCGGCAAGGGCAAGGTCGAGGCCTTTACCGTGATCTACAAGGGCAAGGGCGAGGTGGAGCACGGTGTGGTGATGATGCGCACCGAAAACGGCGAGCGGGCGCTGGCGCGCGTTCCATCCAACGACAAGGCGACGCTTAAGGCTTTGTTAAGCCTCGACCGCACGCCGGTCGGCTCGCTCGGCGCAGTCGCTGCGGCCGATGACGGCGTACTGGAGTGGCGGGCAGGTTAGCTTCCTGAGGGCTTGGAGGGCCTGACGGGTGCGACGTGGGGTCCGCGGGAACCATGTCTGGCCGCTTTTCCGGAAGAGAGGATCGGGCACGTTCCAGCGATCCGACGGCTGTGCCGGAAGCTGGTCCGGATCAAAACAATAATCGAAGTTCCCGGCGACGGTCGCGGGAAGCGCGACGCCGGCACGGATATTTGCGCTCTGCGGCGAATATGAACGGCGCAATGCGGCAGCCGGCCACGCTTCCGCCGGCATGGACTGTCGTGTATGTATCGGCGCAGCGCGGACAGGCATCTCGACCGGGACTTGGCATGGCAAATCGATCTACGACGGCGCGAACCACCGTGGCAGCGCGGCGTTGGGGTCCTCCCGCCATTGCGACGCTCGCAGCGATAGCCGCCCTCTCCGCGCTATCGGCCGAAGCCGCTACACGGCAGACCCGCCCCGCCTCCATCAAGGAAGCCGCGGCACCGCGCGATGCCGGCGAGCCGATCATGGCGATCGTGTCGATCAAGACCCAGCACGTCACGCTTTACGACGCCGAAGGCTGGATCCTGCGCGCACCGGTATCGACCGGCACCACCGGGCGCGAGACGCCGGCCGGAATCTTCGCCGTCGTCGAGAAGGAAAAAGAACACCGCTCGAACATGTATGACGATGCCTCGATGCCTAACATGCAGCGCATCACCTGGAACGGCATCGCGCTGCATGGCGGTCCGCTGCCCGGCTATGCGGCCTCGCACGGCTGCGTGCGACTGCCGTTCGGCTTTGCGGAAAAGTTGTTCGACAAGACGCGGATCGGCATGCGCGTGATCATCTCGCCTGATAACGCTGAGCCCGTCGATATCTCCCACCCGGTGCTGCTGGTGCCGAACAAGGACGCCATATCGGCCGCGCCGGCCAAGGCCGAGGCGCTCCCCCGCGAGGCCGCCGAGGCTGCCAGGGCCGCCGATGAAGCCAGGAAGGCCGTTACGACGACGGCGCGCGAATCGGCGACGCTGACGGCATCGCTGCGCAAGCTCGAAGGCCTCAAGGCCCGCGCCGCTGCCGAACTCGCCGCCGCCGAAAGGGCGCTCGCCGCCGCCAAGACGGACGAAGCGAAAGCGCGCGCCGAAGACCTCAAGCAAAAGGCTGCCGCCCGGGCCACGGAGGCAGAAACGCAGTTCGACACCGCCAAGGCCGACGCAAAATCGAAGCTGGACGCCGCCGCTGCCGCCAAGGACGCGGCCAAGACCGCACAGGCGAAGAAAGCCGACACCGCCAAGGCGGCGAGCGAGGCCAAACTCGCACTGGAGCCGGCCTCGATCTACATCAGCCGCGCGACGCAGAAGCTTTACGTGCGCCGTCCCACACCGAAGCCGGCGCCCGATGGCGGCGGCATCGTGTTCGATGCGACGATCGAGGTTCCGATCAGGATCCGCAATCCTGAAATGCCGATCGGCACCCACGTGTTCACGGCGGTGGCGCGCAATGACTCCGGCCTGCGCTGGACCGCGGTCAGCATCGACAATGCCGACAATGCCAAGTCCGCGCTCGATCGCATCACCATCCCGCAGGAGGTGCTCGATCGAATCGCGCCGACCGCCTTGCCGCGCTCCTCGATCGTCATCTCGGACGAACCGCTGAGCAAGGAAACCAATTATCGCACCGAGTTCGTCGTGGTTCTGAACAACCAGCCGCAGGGCGGTTTCATCACCCGCAAGCCGACGACCGACATGCTCATCGCGGGCGACAGCGTTTACGGCGATGGCGGTGGCTTCAATCCAACCTACCAGCCGTTCTGGGGTTCACAGCAGCCGCAACAGCCGGTGAACAATCGCGTCTACGCGCCCCGGCGAGTTATCCAGCCTCCCCCCGCGCAACAGCGCTGGTGGTAAAGGCGCTATGCGGTAGTTCCCATAATCCTACTGCGTCATAAGATTCCAACCCTCATCCTGAGGCGCCCGCAGGGCGGGCGCCTCGAAGGATGCAGGCAACAGACGGGCCTTCATGGTTCGAGACGCGCTTCGCGCTCCTCACCATGAGGGTCTTGTGACGCAGTAAGTATAACCGCTGCGCGATCGACGACAGAACGTCTCACCTGCTTGTCGTGTGCTTCATCGAAAGCCTCGGCCTTGTGCATTCGATCCAGGAGAACTACGCAACAGCCCAGTCACGCTTGATGGCAGGGCTGTCGATGTCGTGACGTCGTTACGCGGCTCGAACCGTGTCGAGGAACTTGCTGACCTCGAGCTTGAGGCGGTTGCTGTCCGACGACAGCGACTGCGCGGCCGCGAGTACCTGCGACGAGGCCGATCCGGTCTCGCTGGCGCCGCGCTGCACGTCGGTGATGTTGGAGGAGACCTGCTGGGTGCCCTGCGCCGCCTGCTGCACGTTGCGTGAGATTTCCTGCGTCGCGGCGCCCTGCTCTTCCACGGCGGCCGCGATGGTCGAGGCGATTTCCGACAGCCGTTCGATGGTGCCGGAAATTTCCTTGATGGCGCCGACCGATTCCTGGGTTGCGCCCTGGATGCCGGTAATCTGCTGGCTGATCTCGCCGGTGGCCTTCGCGGTCTGCTCGGCGAGCGCTTTCACTTCGGACGCAACCACCGCGAAGCCGCGGCCGGCTTCACCGGCGCGCGCCGCCTCGATGGTGGCGTTGAGCGCCAGCAGGTTGGTCTGGCCGGCGATGGTGTTGATGAGTTCGACGACGTCGCCGATGCGTGCGGCCGCCTTCGACAGCTCGCTGACGCGATCGTTGGTGGTGCGGGCCTGATCGACCGCCTCGCTCGCCATCCGTGCGGATTCCTGCACCTGGCGGCTGATTTCGTTCACCGAAGAGGAAAGTTCCTCCGTCGCCGATGCCACCGACTGCACGTTGGTGGAAGCTTCTTCGGACGCCGCGGCGACCATGGTCGTCACTTCCTGCGCGCGTTCCGCCGTCGACGTCAGCGTTCCTGCGGAGGCCTCGAGCTCGGTCGAGGCCGACGACACCGTCTCGACGATCTCGCCGACGGCTGCCTCGAAGGAATCCGCCAGCTTGACCATTTCGGCCTTGCGGTGTTGCGCGGCGATCTGGTCCTGCTTGATTTTGGCTTCCGCCTCGTCGCGCGCCTTCTGTTCCGAGAGCACCTTGAATTTCTCGACGGCGCCGGCGACCGCGCCGAGTTCGTCGCCGCGGCCGAGGCCGGGCAGCACGACGGCAAAGTTGCCGCCGGCGAGCTCTTCCATCGAAACGCTCAGGGCACGCATCGGACGGGCGATGGTGAAGAAGGAGAAGATGCTGGTGCCGATCAGCAGCAGGATGGTGCTGAGACCGATAGCTAGCGACTGCCATTCGGCGGTCGCCATTTCGCTGGCAGCCTGGGCCGCAGCCGCCGCGACGCCGCGCTTAGCTCCATCGGCGATCTGGTTGGCCAGTTGCTCGAGTTCGGCGGCGATCGGCAACGTTACTTCCCGCGCGATGCGGAGCGCGTCCTCATTCAGTTTCGCAACTTTCGCAGTGGCGTCCGCTGCCCCGCCGGCGGCAATCGCTTCACCACGGACCGCCGCGATTTGCCGGGCATTCTTGGCGTAGTCTGCCGCCTTCGATTTCAGCTTCTCGATGCGCGCACGCTCTTCGGCCACGCTGGAATTCTTGAGCATCGCGCCAGCGAACCCATCGACCGATTTCAGCCGGGCGGCGAGATAGTCGCTCGCCCTTTGCAGGCCGGCCACGTCGTTGGCAAGGCGCAGGTCGCGCACCCCGACCTGCATGCCGCGAATGGACGCCTTGGCGTCAACCGCATCCCGCGCAACGTCTTGCTGCGCAGTCTTGCGCATATCGGCGTCATGAATCGCGGAATTGGCCCGCATCTGGACCATGACCATGGCGCTGACGAGCAGAACACCGAGGCCGGAGGCGATACCGAGTTTGGCGCCGATCGACAGATTGAGACGGCTGGTACGGGACATGGGCAGCTACCTTGGAAAACTGATCACGAGAAATCGCGGTGATACCGTCGGCCTCCCGCCACGGCGGGATCACGGTTATGGGAGTACCGGGCCAAGCGACTGGACGAGCCGTTTCGTTGCGAACGAAGGGCTCCTGCGGCGAAGCCACAGAGCGGTACTACTGTCCGCAGGGTTCCATACGGTGGTTAATTGAGGGATAAGCCGACCGCGTAGAACTACGCGCCTCCCGAACGATTATGACAAATCGTCCGCCTGCTTGCGGACCGAAGCCAGGGATTGTTGCGGCGACTGGCCGAACAACTCGCGATACAGCGCCGCAAACTCGCCCATGTGCCAGAAGCCGTTGAGGAGCGCGACCGCCCGGATCGATTGCGGCGGCGGCATGCGCACCAGTCGCTGGCGCACGTCCCACAGGCGTCGCAGCCGCGTGTAGCGATGCATGCTCATGCCGCGAATCGCAACCACAGCGTTATGCAGCGTCCGCACCGATACGCCGAGTTGTCGCGCGACGTCGGCGCTATACACGGTCTTGCCGGCATTGGCGGCGAGGAAGTCATCGAACTTTCTGACCAGCGTCAGATAATGGGTGAGGCTGAGACCCTTGCCCTCGCACAAGGGAGACGCCGAAGCCATCGCCAGATCGACCGCCTGCAGCAGCGATTCCTCGATGCATTCGATCATCTGCGGCTGCAACAGCAGGGCCGGCGACTGCGAGGCCAGCGTCAGGACCTTGAGCGTCAGCGCCTGAAGCGCCTCCATGAGGGCTGGCTGGATTGCAATCAGCCGGGCGCTGTCGGCCTCACCCGGCCAGCCGCGATCCTCGATGCAGTCGACATGGACGACGCCGAACAGATTGGATTGCGGTTCGAAGATCTCGCAGGCCACACGGCCCTTCACGAAAATCAAGGTCCGCTCGCTGCTCGTCACTCCGTTCAATGTCAACGAAGCCGCGTCGTTCATGGGAAACGCTACCATCGCGCCAGTCACATGGTATCGCGCCTGCAGGATTCGCGGGAATGTCTGCTGGAGATATACCGAGCACGATTTCAGCCGCAGCGAGGCGAACGATGCGGCAAAGCCCTTGCAGTCGACCGGGATGCTCCTGGCTTCGCACAATTCCTCGATGCTCCGGAAATGATCGAAATCCGGAGAGCGGTTGATCTTGAGGAAGCTGGATTCTTGAAGCTGATTGAGCAACGACACGCGGCGATCATCCGAAGCACCGGCCGCGATCGCCGTGACGACGAAAAAAAAGACGCTTGCCGACAGGTAGTGGAACTGAGAGCGCTTGCTCGCGACGGTTCGGCGCCTGCGGCGCTGCGCCTTGCCTTCGGTTGACGCGCATCTTCGCTGTCCGGGCCGTCGTCATTGACGGAGGACGTTTGGCGCCGGAATTCTCCAACGCACCGACAACCTATCAAATTTTCGGGATAGCGGTAGTTCGCGCGACGCAATCGGACGCAGTTTCACGCACAGCGATTGATTGCCCTGCACCGCAATCGCATTTTCTGCGATCACAGGATGCTGCGCGCCTGCCGTGCAGCCGCAGGGCGGGCGCCGGACGGCCTTACGCCGCCCGCACCGAGCTGAGGAATTTCCCGACCTCGAGCTTGAGCCGATTCGAGTCGCCCGACAGCGACTGTGCCGCGGCCAGCACCTGGCTGGAGGCCGAACCGGTCTCGCTGGCGCCGCGCTGCACGTCGGTGATGT
>JAQSDT010000695.1 GCA_029946075.1 bacterium
GGCGCGGCTGCCCGGTGCAGAGGCACTCGCAAGCGCTGTCCGCAATCCGCTCGCCGCAGCGTTCGATGCTGGTCCCTCGGCGGGCGCGACCTTGAACCTGCTGCAGGAAGCGCTGCAGGAACTCGGCAATCCCGCGCGCGCCGCGTCCCTTACCAAAGACGCGCGCGGTGGCGATGCCGCCTTCCACACCAATACCCCGCCGCCGCCGTTCCGCGGCTCGCAGCCGACGGCGCAACCGATCGCGTCGCCGACGCTGGCGCCGGACGCGCCGCTGCACACGACCGCGCATCATCTGCTCGACGATACCGACGCCGCCATCGCGCGGCAGACGCTGCTGCAGGTGGCGTCGCTTCCGGACCGCGTCGATACGTCCTCACAGCGGCTCGACACGACGGCGCCGCGCTGGAATTTTGAAATCCCGTTCGGGACGCCGCAGGGCACGGCGATGGCCCAGTTCGAAATTTCGCGCGACGGTGGCGCCGAGGAAGTCGAGGCCGCCAAGCGAGTGTGGCGCGCGCGGTTCACGCTCGACGTCGAACCGGCCGGTCCCGTTCATGCGGTGGTGTCGCTGACCGGCGACACCACGTCGGTGCGGATGTGGGCCGAACGGCCTGCGACCGCGGCGCAGCTCCGCGCCAATGCCTCGCAGCTAAGCCAGGCGCTCTCGCGCGCCGAACTCAAGCCCGGCGACATCGTGGTTCGCGACGGCGCGCCGCCGCAGGCAGCCCCCGCACGGGCCGGTCACTTCCTGGACCGCGCGCTATGAGCGTCGACACCAGGAGCCAGCTTGCGGTCGCGCTGCATTACGACAAGACCGGCGCGCCCCGCGTCGTCGCCAAGGGCAAGGGCGTCATCGGCGCCAAGATCATCGAGGTAGCCAAGGCCCACGATATCCCGATCGAGGAAAACGAGGTGCTGGCGGGGGCATTGTCCCATGTCGAGATCGGCGACGAAATCCCGCCGGACCTCTACAAGGCCGTCGCCGAAGTGCTGGTATTCGTGCTGCGCCTGTCGGGGCGGATTCGCTAGCCGTATTCGGCCGTCACATTTCCCCGATTGTCATAGTTTCTCCACGATGCCATCAGCATCGTCTGATCCTTCTTCAACCATTCGGATGTTCCCGTGATCAATCGTCGCCATGCGCTCGGCCTGCTGGCCGCCACCTCGCTGTTGCCGCAGCGCGCCCTTGCCAGCGTCTCCTATCAGCGCAACGAGTTTCGCGACGATCTCGCCAAGCGATTCTTCGACCTCGGCACGACGGGCACTTTCGTCGGCTACAAGGTCGACGACTATCTGATCATCGCCAGCGACAAGGTGCGCTCGGGCGAGGGCCGGCTGCCGGCGTCCACCTTCAAGAGTCCGAATTCGCTGATTGCGCTGGAGACCGGCGTGGTCGAGGACCCCGACAAGGACGTCTTCAAGTGGGACGGCGTGAAGCGCAGCATCGAGGCCTGGAACAAGGACCACACGCTGCGGTCGGCGATCGCGGTATCGGCGGTGCCGGTCTATCAGGAGATCGCGCGGCGCATCGGGCAGGAGCGGATGCAGAAATATCTCGACCTGTTCGACTACGGCAACCGTAACATCGGCGGCGGCATCGACCAGTTCTGGCTGACCGGCGATCTGCGGATCGATCCGGTGCAGCAGATCGATTTCGTCGACCGGCTGCGCCGCGGCGTGCTGCCGGTCTCCAAACGCAGCCAGGATCTGGCGCGCGATATCCTGCCGGTCACCAAAGTCGGCGACGTCACCATCCGCGCCAAGAGCGGGCTGTTGGGCGCCGAGCTGGGCAAGCCTTCATTGGGCTGGATGGTCGGTTGGGCCGAGAAGGGCAACCAGCAGACCGTGTTCGCCATGAACATGGACTGCAAGTCCCCCGAGCATATTGCTGCCCGGATGACCGTGACGCAGCAATGCCTTGCCGACATCGTGGCGATTTGATCGGCCGGCCGGGGCAGGGCTTCTGGTGCCCGGGCGTGAGTTGCAATAGCATCCCCTGACCACCACGGGGGGTTGTGCATGCCGGACCGTCGCTCGGTACTGCTGGGAGGCCTGGCGCTTTCGCTGCAACCGGCGTGGGCGTGGGCCCAGACGCCACCGCAGGGGCGAGATATCGCCGCCATCCTCAAGGAGAGGATCGATATCGGCCGCGAGACGATGGGCCTCGTCGCGGCGTATCTCGACGGCGACCGGCACGTCGTCACGGCCTACGGGCAATCCGGCTTCGCCGGCAATCGTCCGCTCGATGGTGACACCGTGTTCGAGATCGGCTCGATCAGCAAGGTGTTCACCGCGATCCTGTTTTGCGACATGGTGCTGAAGGGTGAACTCGCCGCCGATGATCCCGCCGCAAAGTATCTTCCCGCCAGCGTCAAGATGCCGGAGTTCGAGGGCGCGCCGATCACGCTGATGGATCTGGCGACCTATACGTCGGGCCTGCCGCGGATGCCGTCGAATTTCGCGCCGAAGGATTGGGCCAATCCCTACATCGATTACACCGCCGAGCGGCTGTACGAGTACCTGTCCGGTTACAAGCTCCGGTACAAACCGGGCGAGCATTACGAATACGCCAATCTCGGCTTCGGCCTGCTCGGCCATATCCTCGAACTGCGCGGCGGCAGGAGTTTCGAAGAACTGGTCGTCTCGCGTATCTGCGTGCCGCTCGGCATGGATGACACGCGCATCACGCTGCCGGAATCGATGCAGACCCGGCTGGCGCGCGGCCACAACACCTCGCTCGAGCCCGTCGCCAACTGGGATTTCCTGGTGCTGGCGGGCGCCGGCGCGATGCGTTCGACGGCGAACGATCTGGCGAAGTTCTTGCGGATCTGCATCAATCCGGCCGAAGGGCCGATCGCCGCTGCGCTGAAGATGACGCTCTCGGAGCGCCGCAGGAGAGCGAACAAGCGCGACGTGTCGCTGGGCTGGTTCGTCTCCAACCGGTTCGGCGACGAAATCGTCTGGAAGAGCGGCGGCACCGGTGGCTATGCGACCCTGGTCGCCTATTCGACGAAATCGAAACGCAACTTCATCCTGCTGTCCAATGCAGCGGATTACGAACCGACCACCGCGCTGGCGCTGAATTTCGTCAACGGTGCCTATCCAATGCCGAAACTGCACCGCGAGGTGCCGGTCGATCCGTCGGTGCTCGCCGCCTATGCCGGCCGCTACGAGATCTCGCCGACCTTCGTCCTGACGGTGCGTCCCGACGGTGGCAAGCTGTTCATCCAGGCGACGGCGCAGCGGGAGTTTCGGGCCTACGCCGAAAGCGACACCGACTTTTTCTATCGCGTGGTCGATGCCCAGGTCACCTTCGCCCGCCCGGAAGGCGGCGTGTCGCCGTCGCTGGTGCTGCACCAGAACGGCAAGGATTTGCCGGGCAAGCGGTTGCCGTAGGGGGCAAGTGGGACCGGCGAGTGAACTACCCCAGCTTCAGCAGTGCCTGCAGGAAATCGCTCACCGCCTTCTGCGCTTCCTTCGCCGTCGCCGGATTACCGCCGACATGCGGGTTGAGCTCGATGCAGGCATCCTTGTAGCTGAACGGCGCCTTGGTGGCGTCGTTCATCAGCACGCCGCCGTCGCCTTCTTTCAGCGTGCAGCTCCGCGCGGTCTGCGCATTGGCTGACACCGCGACCGTGTTAAGGCCGAGCAGGCCGGCATCGAAGCCGTGTGCGGAATCGGGATATTCCGTCAGCGCCACGTCGCGTTTCGCATCCTGCAACCGCGCCAGATAGGCCTTGCAGCTGGCGACGGGATTGTAGTCGTCGGGGGTGCCGTGGAAGATCCGGACCGGCCGTGCCGCGATTTGGGTGTCGGTGGCGTAGCTCGTCGAGCAATCCGGATAGAACGGGATGTAGGCTGCGAACTGCGCGCCGGACTTGTTCCAGAGCTTGTGAAAGCGATCGAGGCTGGCATAGAGCGTCGCCTGTCCGCCGCGCGAAAATCCCATCAGCACGATCCTGTCGGGATCGACGCGCGGGTGCTTGGCGAGAATCTCCAGCGAGCGGTAGATGTCGACGATGAAGTTGAGCCGGCCGAGCAGGGCCTGGTTGGGGCCGACCGCCGTCAGCCCGCGGCCGCTGAAGCCGTCGATGACGAAGGTGGAAATGCCCATCGCGTTGAAGTGGCGCACCCAGGGATCCATGCCGGCGCCGACGCCGCTGGAGCCATGCATCAGCACGATGACCGGGAGCCTGCCTGCGCCTTGCGCGATCCGGAATTCGCCGGCGACGTTGACCTGCTTGCCATTGGCATCGCCGGTCAGGAATTGCTGGTCGGAAATCGTGAGCGACGGGATTGCGTAGATCTCGGTGCGGGTCGCGACTTCCTTCGGCATCGATTGGGCCGACGTTTCGATGCAGAAGAGCAGTGCCGCGGTGCAGGCGATCGCAGCGACAATGGAAATCCGCCAATCCGTCAGCGTCGGCTTCCCCGGCATCGATTCCCCCCGTGTTTTTCGTTAACGGGCGAAACTAGACCAAGCGTGCGACGGGCTGTCAAATCTGCCCGGACGGCCGTTTCGTATGCCCGGCCGCTGCATCCACATACCGATGAGTGCCGCGCAGCCGCGCCCGCCGCCGAGTTTTTCAGCCATCCTTAATCAATTTGTCCGCAGAGTTTTGCCGACGCGGAAACCTTCACATTCGGCCATGGCGTTCAAAGTCGTACCGTACTGGACGATCAAGTCAGCCACCCAGCTGGCGCTCGCCACCTATTGGGACAAGCTGGCCGCCGGCCGCCGCTTCCCGACCTTCGCCGAACTCAAGCTCGAACCCGGCCTGCACGATCCCAGGCAACTGGTGGTGTGGAACATCGAGGGCGAGGGGCGCTTGCGCAAATTCCGGGCGCTGTACCAGGGCGAAAACGTGCTGGAAGCCTTCAATTCGGCCTGGGCCGGCAAGACCATGGAACAGGTCGTCCCGATGTCGCTGCGCAAGGTGACGCTGGAAGGCGCCAAGGAATGTGCGACGACCGGCTGCATCGTTTATTCGATCTTCTCCACCATCGATTCCTGCGACACGCGGGTCGATTGCCACCGGTTGCTGCTGCCGTTCGGACAGGACGGCAAGGTCCAGCAGATGCTCGCCTCGCTGCAACTCACGACCACGCAGGGCCGAGGCCGCGTACTCAATCATTTCGAGATGCAGACCGACGTCCTGCTGTCGGGCGCGATCAAGCCGGGCTTCACGCAGCCGAAGGCCGATCCGGCCAAGGACGTCGTTGCCAAGGTAAAAAGCGACAAGCGGCGGGCCACCCGCCGCAACGTCAAGCGCGCGGCCAAGATCAGCTTCGCACGGCGGCATGTCACCTGCACCGTCCGCAACATCTCGGCGACCGGCGCCTCGATCGAAGCGGCGAATGTGGCCGCCATTCCGGATAACTTCCAGTTGCTGGTCGAAATGGAATCCACCGCACGCCGCTGCGCCGTCGTCTGGCGCAAGCCGACGCAGATCGGCGTCAGGTTCGGCTAACCTCGCATCTGCGGTCGTCCGATCCGCCCCAGATGCGTGAAGCCGAAACCGGCCTCGTATTTCAGGCCGTAACCCAACGCCCGGTCGAAGCCGATATGGGCCAGCCAGATCATCGCGACCGACAGGATCAGCGGGGCGGCGTCGGCGAAGGCGTAGGTCATCAGTGCCATCGGCAGGAAGTAGCTGTGGGCGGCGTTGTAGAGCAGGGCGCCGAATTTGGGACCGCCGAGGTACCCGGCAAAGCTGATGTCCGGCACGAAGAACAGGACGGCGTAGATCCACCACGAACCGTCCCAGATGCCGTAAAGCAGCGTCATCCCGATAAAAAGCGCTAATCCTTCCAGCCGGAGCATGGTTTTCACACCCCCGGTGACGGCGCCCGTGGCCCCGGCGCCCGCATTTTCAGTCATACCGTTCCCCATTATCAGGCTGGGCATATAGGGCGTTCCGCCAGCGGTGCCAGATGCCGCAGGGGGTGTTTCCCGTTCGGAAAAGGCCGTGTTAGAAGGCCTTCAAATCGTTACCCAAAAGGCGGGCGGAAGCAGCATGAAGGACATCCTGGACACCCTCGAAGAACGGCGCGCTGGCGCCAAGCTCGGCGGCGGCGAAAAGCGCATCGAGGCGCAGCACGCCCGCGGCAAGCTGACCGCGCGCGAACGCATCGAGCTCTTGCTCGACAAGGGCTCGTTCGAGGAATTCGACATGTTCGTCGAGCACCGCTCGACCGAATTCGGCATGGAGAAGAACAAGGTCCCCGGCGATGGCGTTGTCACCGGCTGGGGCACCGTGAACGGCCGCAAGACATTTGTGTTCGCGAAGGACTTCACCGTGTTCGGCGGCTCGCTGTCGGAAACCCACGCGCTGAAAATCACGAAACTGCAGGACATGGCGATGAAGGCGCGGGCGCCCATCATCGGTCTCTATGATGCCGGCGGTGCGCGCATCCAGGAAGGCGTTGCCGCGCTCGCGGGCTATTCCTACGTCTTCCGCCGCAACGTCATGGCCTCGGGCGTGATCCCGCAGATCTCCGTCATCATGGGCCCCTGCGCTGGCGGCGACGTCTATTCGCCCGCGATGACCGACTTCATCTTCATGGTGAAGAACACGTCCTATATGTTCGTCACCGGCCCTGACGTCGTGAAGACCGTCACCAACGAAGTCGTTACCGCCGAAGAACTCGGCGGCGCCTCGGTGCACGCCACGCGCTCCTCGATCGCGGACGGCGCGTTCGACAACGACGTCGAGACGCTGCTGCAGATGCGCCGGCTGATCGACTTCCTGCCGTCCAACAATTCCGACGGCGTGCCGGAATGGCCGAGTTTCGACGACATCGAGCGCGTCGACCTGTCGCTGGATACGCTGATCCCCGACAATCCGAACAAGCCCTACGACATGAAGGAACTGATCCTCAAGGTCGTGGACGAGGGCGACTTCTTCGAGATCGCCGAGACGTTCGCGAAGAATATCGTCACGGGTTTCGGCCGCATCGCCGGCCGCACGGTCGGCTTCGTCGCCAACCAGCCGATGGTGCTGGCGGGCGTGCTCGACTCTGACGCCTCGCGCAAGGCCGCGCGCTTCGTCCGCTTCTGCGACGCCTTCAACATCCCGATCGTCACCTTCGTCGACGTGCCGGGCTTCCTGCCGGGCACCGCGCAGGAATATGGCGGCCTGATCAAGCACGGCGCCAAGCTACTGTTCGCCTATTCGCAGTGCACGGTGCCACTCGTCACCGTCATCACCCGCAAGGCCTATGGCGGCGCGTTCGACGTGATGGCGTCAAAGGAAATCGGCGCCGACATGAACTACGCCTGGCCGACCGCCCAGATCGCCGTGATGGGCGCCAAGGGAGCGGTGGAAATCATCTTCCGCGGCGATATCGGCGATTCCGAAAAGATCGCCGCGCGCACCAAGGAATACGAAGACCGCTTCCTGTCGCCGTTCATCGCCGCCGAGCGCGGCTATGTCGACGATGTCATCATGCCGCATTCGACGCGCAAGCGCGTCGCGCGGGCGCTGGCGATGCTCAGAGATAAGAAGGTCGAAATGCCGGCGAAGAAGCACGATAATTTGCCGTTGTAGGCGTACCGCTCTGTTAGATTAGGTAAATGTATATAATGTCCATGAACGAAGTCCGGCTGAACGAATTGATCGAAGCTGCCAGATTGGTGAGGCCTACTTATGAGCAGCGAGAGGCTCAGCGGCGCAGCTTTGTATACGGCAATACCCATCTCGAAAATGAACTGATCTCGCGCGAGATGGTCGATCGCGCGGCCGAAGCACTGCAAAGAGAAACTGAGCAACCATAAGGGGACGCCACATGAGCCGCCATCCTGACTTCGTCCCTCACGGCGTCATCCCGGCGGTTCTGCTTCCCTTCCACGAGGATTTGTCGATCGACGAGGCGAGTTTCCGCGCTCACCTGCGCGACGTCGCGTCGGTACAGGGCTTGTCTGCGATCACGGTCAACGCGCACTCGACAGAAGTTGCCTCCTGCACGCGCGACGAACAGCGGCGCGTGATGGAGATCGCCGGCGAGGAGGTCGGCGGCAAGCTGCCGATCGTTCACGGCATCTGGGCCGACGGCAGCCTCGAGGCGGCTCGGATTGCGCGGGAGGCACAGGCGGGCGGTGCGTCGGCGCTGCTGGTATTTCCGCCGGCGCCGTTCACGATCGGGCAATCGCCCGCGATGGCGCTGGCGCATTTCAAGACCATTGCCGATGCCACCGATTTGCCGCAGATCGTGTTTCAATATCCGCTGGCGACCGGGCAGGGCTATCCGGCCGCGACGCTGGAGCGGCTGTTCGAGGAAGTGCCGACTATTCGCGCCATCAAGGACTGGACGCCACTGGTGCCGCAGCACGAGGCGCAGATCCGCAGCCTGCAGGGCCGCAAGCGCCCCATCAATGTGCTCTCCACCAACAGTGCTTGGCTCTTGAGCTCGCTGGTACTCGGCTGCAACGGTCTGCTGTCCGGTAGCGGCAGCGTGATCGCCGATTTGCAGGCACGGCTGTTCCGCGCGGTTCAGGCGGGCGACCTCCACGAGGCGCGACGGCTCAACGACCGCATCTACCCGACGGCGCGTGTGTTCTATGCCGATCCCTTTGTCGACATGCACAACCGCATGAAGGAAGCGCTGGTGCTGCTCGGCAAGCTGCCGCGCGCGGTCGTGCGTCCGCCGCTGGTCAAGATCGGGGATGCCGAGATCTCGCGCATTCGCGAGGCGCTGGTCGAGGCGGGCCTGCTTGACACACAAGCAGCGCTGGGGCGCAACGCGGCGTAACGATCCGATGAGCGAAGGCGACGATCTCACTGACGATATTTCGAAGATCGAAGCCCGCATCGAGCGGCTTTCCGAAGCCGCCGAGGGCTGCCGGAAATTCATACTCGCATCCAAGGCAGCCATCGCGGGCGGCGCGGCCTTGCTGCTCGCCTTGCTGCTCGGCCTGATCGGTTCGGGGCCCGTGGCGGCACTCGGCTCGATCGCCATGATCCTCGGCGGCATTGTCTCGCTCGGGTCGAACGTCAGCACGCTGAACCAGACCGAAGCCGACATCGGCGCGGCCGAGCTGCAGCGGTCGGATTTGATCGGCGGGATCGAGCTCCGGGTGGTCGAGGATGCGCCGCTGAAGCTGAGGTGATGAGCTTCGTAGGGTAGGTTAGCGAAGCGTAACCCACCGGCTGCACCATCAGCGCTTCGAGACTTTGGTGGGTTACGCCTGCGGCTAACCCACCCTACGAAGTAAGCTCACTTCATCCCCATGCAACTCGCATAGAACGTCGTCGTTGCCGGCCAGTCCGAAAACATGCCGCGGACGCCGACCTGCCTGGCCAGCACGTCCAGCACCGTCAGCGTATCGCCGTCGCGATCGATCACGGGTTTGATCGACTTGTGATAGAAGCCGCCGCCCTTGTGCAGCGGGCCATCGCGTTCCAGCGACCAGCCGATCAGGCCGAGGCCGGCGGCCTTCGCGGCCTTGGCGTACTCCGACGGCACGATCTCCTTCTTCTCGTCCAGCGTGAGCATGGTCCAGATCGGCGGGCCGAGGATGGCAACGCCGGACGCCTTCAACTCTGCCATCGAGGGCTTCCAGGTTTCGGGCTTGTTCGGGTCGAGACCCTGTTTCTCGTAGCGCTCCTCAAGATAGACGGCCTGCTTTGCGAATTCCGGCTCGGTCTTCACCCAATAGAGGATATCGGCGAGGTCAAAGCTTTGCGCGAACACGTCGCTCGCCGGGATGCCGGCGGCCTTGTAGGCGGCGATCATCTGGCTTGCGTATTTCTCCTGGGTGTAATCGCCGTCGAACGGCATCGGCACTTCCGGCGATTTCAGCTCCGGCGTGAACTTCGCCCCTAAGCTTCTGATCAGCGCGATGCTCTCGTCATGGGTCACCAGCGTGCCGGAATTGGCATAGAGGTCGGTGCGCCAGCGCGGCGTGCCGTTCTGGTATTCCTCCGGTGTTTTCGCATCCGCATTGAAGCCGTCCATCTTCGCGGTCAGCTTGCGGAATTCGGAGAGCGTAATGTCCGAGGTGCAGCACCTGGCCGACGCCTTCTTGGCCGTGGCCGGATCGGCCGGACTGAAGCCTTGCGTGCATTTTGCTGCCAGCTCTGGCACCGACAGGATGTTGGTCGTGGTGTGCAGGTCGCATTGCGAATGGCGGCAGACCAGCTGGCGGTCCTTCGTGAACGTCACGTCGCATTCGATGATGCCGGCGCCCATGCGGGCGGCGGCGATATAGGATTCACGCGTGTGCTCGGGAAATTCCAGCGCGGCGCCGCGATGGCCGATGGAAAAGTCGGTCTTGCGGAACGGGCCGGTGCATTGCGCAAGCTGCGTCTTCAGCGGGCCATCCTTCATCTTGTCGACCAGATAGAACGGCCGCGGCCCGATCTGCGGTTCCCTGGGCATGGCGACGTCCTGCGCTGCGGCGGGCAGGATCGTGGCCAGCAACGCGAGCGCGGCTGACAGGGCGGAGCGATGGCTGATCGGCATGGGTGGTCCCTCGGATAACGCGTTGCGCCGGACGTTGATATCACGGAGCATGTGACAGTTGCGTGTGAACCGGCAAGCCGGTTCACAGGTGCCAAAACAATTCCTGGGAGAAAACCATGCTCGCTGCCGTCTTCGTCGTTCGCGCGACCGTCGCTGATCCTGCCAAACGCGGGGCGTTCGATACCTGGTATTCGCGCGAGCATCTGCCGGATGCGATGAAGTCGTTCGGGGCCGTGAAGGCGTGGCGCTACTGGAGCGGAACCGATCCGTCGCTGCATCACGCGATGTATCAGTTCTCCGACCAGGCCGCGCTCGAAAAGGGAACCGCGACGCCGGAGATGAAGCGCCTCATCGCGGATTTCGATCGCGACTGGCCGGGCATCCCGCGTACGCGCGAAGTGCTGTTGCTGGCGGAGGAGCTTGGCCCACAAAGCTGAACGCGGAATTCAGCCGGTGTTCATCTCGGCGCGCCGAAACTCGACGCTTCGCAAAACGCAAGCGGAGGAGGAGAAGTGATGGAGCGCCGGCACTTTCTGAAACTCGCCTTTGGATTCGCCGCAGGCGGCATTGCGCTGATTGCGAGCGCGCAAGCCGCGCCGCTGATGCCGGCGCCGCTCGCCGATGATGCGAAACTTCCGGTCAATCCGGATGCGCAGCCCGCCGTCACGACCGGCGAAGAGGTCGACAAGCTTTCGCCCGATGAGGTGCGATGGGGCCGCCGTCGTGGCTGGGGTCGCCGCTGGGGCTGGCGTCGCCGCCGTCACTGGGGCTGGCGCCGCCGCAGGTACTTGGCTGGCACCGCCGCCGCCGCCGCTGGCGCCGTCGCGTCTGGCGCCGCCGTTACTGGTAGGCACTGACGCCGCTACGGGGCGGGCATCTCGTGCGCGTTGCCTGCCTCTTTCCATCGGTGATCGTAAGACAATGCGGCCAACAAAAAAGCCCCGCACGAGGCGGGGCTTTTGTCTTTATCGCATGAAACTCAGTAGACGATGACACGGCGGCAAGCTCCACCGCGCCAAACGGTGCCGTAGGGGCACACGCGGGGGGCAGGCCGCACGACGACGACCGGAGGTGCAACGTAGACCGGAGCCGGACGAACCACGACGGCCCGGCGCATCGGCTGACAACCGCCATAGGGGCCGCGATACCAGCCCGGGCCGCACCCGCCCGCGGCTTCCGCCGCGCTGAAACTGGCAACCGTGCCGAGAGCCAAAACTGCTGCGAAAATATACTTCATGTTTTCTCCCATAATTGGCCGCAAGGCGGCACCTTTGAAAACCTATTGGTGAACAGCTGAATGGAACCTGAATGTTGGCGATTCTTCGTGGCGCAGCAAGGAAAGCTGTTCGTCAAACTGCCTTTAAAATGACGAGATATCGGGCTCACAGGCCGCTCGTCGCCGCGACAATTCACGCGTCGGGATCACTCCCGCATGGTACCGAACAGCGCCGCAAAGCGTTTTTCGCCGCTGCGGGTGAAGTTGACGACGCGACTGCCCGGCGCGGAGTCGCGCGCCGCCCAGTTCAGCTCGGTGAAGCGGTTCATCACGGCGGCGCCGAGCGTGCCGGCGAGGTGATGACGGCGCTCGCTCCAGTCGAGGCAGGCCTTGCACACCGGGCGGCGCGGATGCGCCAGCATATCGGCATCGATCTGCAGCGTAGTCGCCATGAAGCGCTTGCCTTCGCCGGTGAGTTCGATGGTCTGCTTGCTCTGCCGCAGCAGGCCCTGTTGCTTCATGCTGTCGAGCATCTGCACGCCGAGATCGCCGGCGAGGTGGTCGTAGCAGATCCGCGCGCGGCGCAGCGCCGGCTCCTTCGGCCCGGTGCGAACGCGGGTGTGGCCGGCGCGCTCCGCCAGGCCCGCAAGGCCTTCGAGCACATGCGCCACATCGGGGCCGGTGAGGCGGTAGTAACGGTGGCGGCCTTGCTTCTCCGGCTCGATCAGCCCCCCGGCCTCGAGTTTTGCAAGATGCGAACTCGCCGTTTGCGGCGTGATGCCGGCCTGGTGTGCCAGCTCGCTCGCGGTTAGCGCGCGGCCGGTCATCAGCGCCGTCAGCATGTTGGAGCGCGCGGGATCGCCGACCAGCGAGGCGACCATGGCGATATCAGGACCTGCTTTCATAGTTCGATGATAAACGAAGCATTGATGTCGGGCAAGCGGCTAGTGTTTGCCTCACGTCATTGCGAGGAGCGCAGCGACGAAGCAATCCATCTCTCCGCTTGTGGCACGATGGATTGCTTCGCTGCGCTCGCAATGACGGCAACTGGAGAACCCGCCATGGCCGTCACCGTTTTCATCCGCTACCAGCTCGACCCGTTCAAGCGGGCGATGTTCGAGCAGTATTCGAAGAACTGGCTCACCATCATCCCGAAATGCGGCGGCGATCTCATCGGCTACTGGATGCCGCATGAGGGCACCAACAATATCGCCTTCGCACTGATCTCGTTCGAGAGTCTGGCCGCCTATGAGAGCTATCGCGCGCGGCTGCGGGCTGACAGCGAAGGCATGGCGAATTTCCAGTTCGCGGAGGCGAACCAGTTCATTCTCGCCGAGGAACGGACTTTTCTGCGCAAGGTCGTGGCGTGAACGTCTGGCAGGATCGGCGCTGAGCACCTATGTAGTCGGCGCCAACAAAACACTTTTGGGGAGCGACCATGCTGACAACTGCTGACAAGCGCGCCGCGTTCAAGAAGCTGCACGAGAGCGGATGCTTCATCATCCCCAATCCCTTCGATGTCGGCAGCGCAAAGGCGTTGCAGCATCTCGGCTTCAAGGCGCTGGCCTCGACCAGCGCGGGCTTTGCCTGGACGCTCGGCAAGGCCGACAACCGTATCACGGTCGATGATGTCTGCGATCATCTCGCCGCGATCTCGGCCGCGGTCGATATTCCCGTCAATGCCGATTTCGAGGATGGCTTTGCGCATGAGCCCGACAAGGTCGCCGTCAACGTCGCGCGCGCGGTGAAGACCGGCGTCGCCGGCCTCTCGATCGAGGATTATACCGGCGACAATGCCAAGCCGCTGTTCGACCGCGCGCTCGCGGTCGAACGCATCAAGGCGGCGCGCAAGGCGATCGATGCCGACAACAGCGGCGTGCTGCTCACCGGCCGCTGCGAGGCATTTTTGCGCGGGCAGAAGGATCTCAAGCTGGTGATCGACCGCCTCACGGCCTACGCCGAAGCCGGCGCCGATTGCCTCTATTCGCCGGGTATCTCGACGCCGGAGGAAATTTCGGCGGTCGTCAAGGCGGTGCATCCGCTGCCGGTCAATCTCCTGGTCGGCGCAGCCGGGCCTTCGCTGAAGGTTGCCGGCGACCTCGGCGTGCGGCGTATCAGCGTCGGCGGCGCGCTGGCGCGGATGGCGTGGGCGGGCTTTATGAAGGCATCGAAGGAAATGGCGGAGCAGGGCACGTTCAGCGAATTCTCGAACGGCTATCCCGGCGGCGAACTCAACAAGATGTTCAGCTAGGCAGAAGGCCTGGCGCATGGGAAAACAGCGGGTCGATCAGCCCGCTGCTTCCTTCATTCATTCATTCATCCGTTCAGGTGTTACGGCTTGCTGGCCGGCGCCGTGTCGGCCGGACGCGACGGAGCCGCACCGGTGGTCATGCCGGCCCCGGTGTTGGCGCGCGGCGTCACGTCACGCATGCCGGCAGGGGCCGCGGTATTGGCCGGCGTAGTCTGGGCGGTCTGGCTGGGCGCCGTGGTGCCCGCCTGGTTCACGCTGGTGTTGTTCAGCCCGTAGAACAGCGCGCCCATCACGACCGCGATCGCGACGGCGAGCATCGCTACCTTGGGGCCGCCGGCAGAGCCTTCGGCAAGCTCGGGATCGGCCCGCAACTCGTTGTCGAGGGCGTTCAAACGCGACTGACGGCGGATTTCCTCGTCGCCCAACGGCGCGCGGTAGGGATCGTTCAGGTCGGGTTGGTATGCCATGACTGTTCCTCCGTTAGCCCCCAAAGCCAATAGCCAAGACAATGGCTGGCGCGCCCGGATGTTCCGCGCCAAGTTGCAGCCCGTTCATGCTGGAACCCTGATTCCCCGATTCGTAACCGCGAGGCTGCCATGTGGACCCTGCCGCCCGGCGACACCGTGCTGCAAGTTCTGACCTATGTGGCGCTGACGGCGCAGGCGATGACGGCCGCGCTCGCCGCCGGCCGCCGCAGCATGGATTGGGCCGGCGTATGCATGCTGGGCTGCATAACCGCGCTCGGCGGCGGCACCATCCGCGACGTGCTGCTCGGGCATTATCCGCTGGTCTGGGTGCAGAACCCCCTGTATCTCGGTCTGACCGCGGTCGCCGCCTTCGCCACCATCCTGATCGCGCGGCTGGTGCACCGGCTGAGCACCGCTTTCCTGGTGCTCGACGCCATCGGGCTGGTCGTGTTCACGATGGCCGGCTGCGACGTCGCCTGGCAGGTCAACGCCTCGCTGCCGATCGTGATCGTGGCCGGCATGATTACCGGCTGCGCCGGTGGCGTGCTGCGCGACATCCTTTGCAACGACGTGCCGCTGCTGTTTCGCTCCGAGCTCTACGCCAGCGTTTCCGTGGTGACGGGGCTGTTCTACGCCACCGCTTTCGGCCTCAACCTCAACGACCAGCTCTGGACCGCCTTGACCTTTGCGTTCGGCCTGACGCTGCGCCTGCTGGCCATTCGCTTCAAATGGGAAATGCCGAAATTTGTCTTCGGCGGCGAACGGTAACGCGCAAACGCAGTGCACAACGGGAATCGGCTCCGCCATTTTTGCATCCATTCTCCTTTTGAGGCGTTATCGCGGGGAAGGGCGACGTCACGCCGTTTCGTCGCGAGCCTTCCCGACGACACAAAGCGAAATGCGCCGGTGCACTGCCAGCCACGAAATTGCGAACTTTCGTCGCGCGGCTCCGTGGCCCAGATTTATGGTGCGCGGCGCGGAAAATCCGACATAGACTGGTTCTAAGAAGTTCAGATGCCTACGTAAAAACGGGGCAGCGCGACAGGGCTCAAGCCGGCGGCACAGAGGGCTAAATGGGAATCAACCAAGGTCCGATCAGTCTTGATCAGAAATATACCCAGGGCTCCGGCCATATCTTCCTGACCGGGATCCAGGCGCTGGTCCGGCTGCCAATGGCCCAGATCCGCCGCGACCGCGCCGCCGGGCTGAACACCGCGGGCTTCATCTCGGGCTACCGCGGCTCGCCGCTCGGCGGTTACGACCAGCAGCTGTTTGCCGCCCGCAAGCACCTCGAAGCGTACAACATCAAGTTCCAGCCCGGGGTGAACGAGGACCTTGCGGCCACCGCGGTCTGGGGCTCACAGCAGCTTAACCTGTCGCCCGGCGCCAGGCATGATGGCGTGGTCGGTATCTGGTACGGCAAGGGCCCCGGCGTCGACCGCTGCGGCGACGTCTTCCGTCACGGCAATGCCGCCGGCTCGGCGAAAAACGGCGGCGTGCTCTGCCTTGCCGGCGACGACCATGGCGCAAAATCCTCGACCGTGCCGCATCAGTCGGACCACGCGTTCATGTCAGCGCTGATGCCCTATCTCTACCCCTCCAGCATCCACGAAATGATCGAGATGGGCCTCTTGGGTATCGCGATGTCGCGTTACTCGGGCTGCTGGGTCGGCATGAAGGTGATCACCGAGACGGTGGAAACTACCGCCGAGATCGACCTGACCGACGAAATGACGCCGTTCGTCATCCCCACCGATTTCGAGATGCCGCCCGGCGGCCTCAATTTGCGCTGGCCCGACGATCGCTTCGACCAGGACCGCCGCCTGCAGGACTACAAGGGCTTTGCCGCGATCGCCTTTGCCCGCGCCAACAAGGTCAACCGCATCACCATGGATTCGCCGAATGCCCGTTACGGCATCATGGCGTCCGGCAAGAGCTACGAGGACATCCGTCAGGCGCTGCGCGAACTCGGAATCACCGAGGAAGTCGCCGCCAAGATCGGCCTCCGCCTTTACAAGATCGGCATGCCCTGGCCGCTGGAGCCGCAGGGCGTGCGCCAGTTCGCGGTCGGCCTCGAGGAAATCTTCATCATCGAAGAGCGCCGCGAGATCGTCGAAAATCAGGTCAAGCAGGAACTGTTCAACTGGCGCGACGACGTTCGCCCCCGCATCATCGGCAAGATGGACGACCACGACAAGCGCTTCCTGCCGTTCGCGGAAGAGCTTTCCGTCGCCTCGCTGGCGAGTTCGCTGACCGAGCGCCTGCTTCGTCTCAACCTCAATCCGGAAGTCGCGGCGATGCTGCGCGCCAAGGCCGACTGGTTCAACGGCCGCCAGGCCACGCAGATGCAGGCGGTGGCGCCGATTTCGCGCACGCCGTATTTCTGTTCGGGCTGCCCGCACAATACCTCGACCAAGGTCCCCGAAGGCAGCCGCGCCTTCGCCGGTATCGGTTGCCACTTCATGGCGCTGTGGATGAACCGTTCGACCGAGACCTTCACCCACATGGGCGGCGAGGGCGTGCCGTGGGTCGGTGTCGCGCCATTCACCAAGGAAGAGCACGTGTTCGCCAATCTCGGCGACGGCACGTATTTCCACTCCGGCAGCCTTGCGATCCGTCAGGCGGTCGCCTCCGGCGCTAACATCACCTACAAGATCCTCTACAACGACGCGACCGCGATGACCGGCGGCCAGCATGTCGACGGCGAATTGTCGCCGCAGCAGATCACCTTCCAGCTTCACTCCGAAGGCATCCGCGAGATCTATCTGGTCTCGGAAAACCCGCAGCTCTATCCGGCCTCCGACATCGCGCCCGGCGTCAAGGTCGCGCATCGCGACGATCTCGATGCCGTGCAGAAAGCCTGCCGCACCGTGAAGGGCGCGTCCGCCATCGTGTTCGTGCAGACCTGCGCCGCCGAAAAACGCCGCCGCCGCAAGCGCGGCCTGATGGAAGACCCGGCGCGTCGCGTCATGATCAATCCGGCGGTCTGCGAAGGCTGCGGCGATTGCTCGGTGCAGTCGAACTGCATCTCGGTCGAGCCGCTGGAAACCGAGATGGGCCGCAAGCGCACCATCAACCAGTCGACCTGCAACAAGGACTATTCCTGCATCAAGGGCTTCTGTCCGTCCTTCGTCACCGTCGACGGCGGCAAGATGCGCAAGCGCGCACCCGCGGGCGTCGGTGACCTGGGAGAGCTGCCGGAGCCCGCGTCGAGGCCGTCGCTGGATCGGCCCTATAACGTCGCGGTCGGCGGCGTCGGCGGCACCGGCGTGCTGACGATCGGTGCGTTGCTCGGCATGGCCGCGCATATCGAAGGCAAGGCCAGCATGATCCTCGA
>JAQSDT010000696.1 GCA_029946075.1 bacterium
GGTGTGGTTACATGATGGGTATCGCTGCGCTCCACCCATCCTACGATTTTTTCTCGTCGAAAAAGAAAAATGGCGCCGCGGGGAATCGCGGCGCCATCGTTTTTCACCCGGAGATCGTCAGGTGTTCAGAACTTCACGGTCATGCCGGTATAGACGGTCGACTCGGTGCAGCTGTTGGTGCTGGCGCCGTTGACAGCGAGCGTACAGACGCCGGCCATCGCATTATGATCGAGGCCGAACTTGTTCTGCCAGTAGCGATAGGCAACCCAGACGTCGACGAAGTGGGAATACTTCGCGCCCATGAAGGCCTTGCTGGCGTCGAAGGTCAGGCGGATCGGCTCGCTGTTGAACTCGGTCTTGGAGGCGGTGGAGAACCGGCCCGGACCCGAGAGCGCAGGAAGGCCGTTCGAGTCGCCCTTCGGCCCGTACCAGCCGGCACGGCCGCTGATCGAGAAGTACTGCACCGAGGGCGGCAGGAAGCCGAGGTCCATGTAGTAATTGACCTCGACCGCCCAGGTCGGCTTGTACGAGACGTTGCCGTCCGAGTTACAGGTGGTGCCGGGAATGCCGGGGCCGAACAGGCCGCACTGGGTGAAGGCGTTGTGGTTGGAGAACTCCCAGTACACCAACGGCGCGACGTTCAAATAGCCCTTGTAGGGCAGGTCGAAGGCGAACTGCAGACCGGCGACGACGTCGCGCTTGGCAGGCGCCAGGAAGTTGTTTTCGGTATTGCCGTCCATACCGACTTCGAACGACACGTTGCGCAGCGGCCCGATCGAGAACGCCTTGGTGTTGAATATCTCATTGAAGCCGAAGGTCGAGCGGAACAGGCCGTAGATTTCGGTGGCGCCGGCGCAGTCGGCAAAGCCGCCGGTGATGGTCACGCCCGGGGCGACGCAGGGCGACGCCGGATCGTTCTTGCCCGACTTGAACATCGAGATGGTGAAGAAGTTGGTGCCGTAGGCCCAGGCGTCGAAGTGGGTGAAGGAGTAGACCTGCTTGGCCGTGGTGCCGTTCACCGAACCGTTCGGATTCACCGTGTACATGCCGGGATCGGTGCCCTTGGGCATCCAGGAGACGGAGACCCGGTCGTCGATGACGAGGAAGAACGGCACTTCCGCCACCGGCTTGATCGCCTTGACGGACATGTCGGCGGCACTGGCATAGCCGCCTGGTGCGAGTGTTGCGAGCGACAGCGCCGTTGCTGCCAATGTTCTGCGAAGACGAGACATCCCAAATTACCCCCAAAGTTGACGATCGAATGATCGAGGCCCTTGGAAACGAGCGTTGCGCCGAACGAACAAAGTGAGAAGCCTCAACTTTCCCCAGCGCCTGCTGCGGTTTTCATCAAGCGCGAACCGCGCAGCGGCGCGCGGTGCGCGAACGCACGGCGTCGCCGATCCGCGCCGGCAATCCCCGATAGAATTTCGTTTTTCGATTTCCGCCTTGTTTCATAGGCCTTCTGCGACGACCGGGCGCAGAGCCTTTCGTGAAAGGCTTGCAAATACAGGACTTCATGCGCGGCTGTCCGGCGCGACAAAAATTGCTCAACTTTGCGTCAGCACTGCCTGGGCCGTTTCGAATTGTCTCGACCGTTACAATTTTGCAACAAGGTTTTTCCGGATTTCTACGGAGCTCGACCCGATCCCGGCACATCCGCAGCCGTTGAAACGCAGAAGCAAACGAGAATCACGCGAGCCGCTTCGCCTGCCGAACAGTTGAGCAAAGGCTGGCGCTTTTTCCCTACTTACGCGGGGGCCGAAACTAGCCCAGTATTGAGGCATCCATTTCCTTCAGCTGCGTGATCGCGAATGCCAGACACGACGCCTGCCGCGCTGCACACGGGTGCCACGCCGCTGCTTCAGACGGTTGGCCTGACCAAGCGCTACGGTACCTTCCTCGCCAACGAGGCGATCGATATCGACATCTGGCCGCAGCAAATTCATGCGCTGCTCGGCGAGAACGGCGCCGGCAAATCCACCCTCGTCAAAACCATCTACGGCTTGATCCAGCCGAGCGAAGGCGAGATGCGCTGGCAGGGCGAGAAGATGGTGCTGTCCGGACCGTCGGAAGCGCGCGGTCGCGGCATCGGCATGGTGTTCCAGCATTTCTCGCTGTTCGACAATCTCACCGTCGCGGAGAACGTCGCGCTCGGGCTCGACGGCAAGGAATCCTTCAAGGACATGTCGGCGCGACTCGAGGAAGTATCCCGTGTTTACGGGCTTCCGCTCGATCCCAGGCGCGAAGTCTGGCAACTCTCCGTCGGCGAACGCCAGCGCATCGAGATCGTGCGCGCGCTGATGCAGAATCCGAAATTCCTGATCCTCGACGAGCCGACCGCGGTGCTGACGCCGCAGGAGGCGGACCAGCTCTTCATCGTGCTCGAACGCCTCAAGGCCGAGGGCCGCGCGATCCTCTATATCAGCCACAAGCTGGAAGAGGTGAAGCGGCTGTGCGACACCGCCACCATCCTGCGCGGCGGCAAGAAGGTCTCGACCTGCAATCCCAAGGCGGAGACGGCGGCATCGCTGGCGCGGATGATGGTCGGCGGCGAGATCAAGGAAGTGAAGGCCGCCGCCAACCGCAAGACCACCGTGCCGCGGCTGGTCGTCAACGACCTCAATCTCGAGCCGGACGATCCCCACGGCGTGCGGCTTCAGCACATCTCGCTGGAGCTCAAGGGTGGTGAAATCCTGGGCATCGCCGGCGTTGCCGGCAATGGGCAGGACGAACTTTTCGCGGCGCTCTCCGGCGAGCGGCTGGCGCAGGACCCCGGCACCGTCGTCATCGACGGACACGCCGCCGGGCACCTTTCGATCACGGCGCGGCGCAAGCTCGGCGCGGCTTTCGTGCCGGAGGAGCGTCTCGGCCACGGCACCGCGCCGCGCATGCGGCTGTCGGAAAACGCGCTGCTGACCGGCCACGCCGCCTCCGGCATGGTTCAGCACGGCTTCGTCAACACCGCCGCGACGCTGAAGACCGTCGACCGCGCCACCGAGACCTTCGACGTACGCAAGGCCAAGCGCGACCCGGAGGCCGCCAGCCTGTCCGGCGGCAATCTGCAGAAATTCATCGTCGGCCGTGAAATCCTGCGCAACCCGGTCGTGCTGGTCGTGAGCCAGCCGACCTGGGGCGTCGATGCGGGTGCCGCCGCCGTGATCCGCCAGGCCCTGCTCGACCTTGCCGCCGGCGGCTCCGCGGTTTTGGTCACGAGCCAGGACCTTGACGAACTCGCGGAGATTACCGACCGCATCGCCGTGATGTTCCACGGCCATTTGTCGGAGCCGTTGCCGACGGCGGAGGCGAGCCGCGAAAAGCTGGGCCTGCTGATGGGCGGCAGCACGCTGGATCAGAAGGAAGTGGCGCATGCAGCTGGTGCTTGAAAAGCGCGCCGAGCGGTCGAACACCATCGCGCTGATTTCGCCGCTGATCGCGATCGGCCTGACGCTCGTGACCATGAGCATCCTGTTTGCGATCCTCGGCAAGAACCCGATCGCCGCGCTCGGCGTCTATTTCATCGATCCCCTCACCGACAGCTATTCGCTGCAGGAGATCGCGGTGAAGGCGACGCCGCTGGTGATGATCGCGATCGGTCTGTCGCTTTGTTATCTCGCCAACGCCTGGAACATCGGCGCCGAAGGGCAATTCCTCGTCGGCGCGGTCGCCGGAAGCTGGCTCGCCGTGAAGACACAGGGCACCGACGCCGGCTACTGGGTGATGCCCGTGATGCTGCTGCTCGGCGCCATCGGCGGCGCGCTCTATGCGCTGATCCCGGCGATCTGCAAGGTCAGGTTCGGCGCCAGCGAAATCCTCACCAGCCTGATGCTGGTCTATATCGCCGATCTCCTGCTCGACTATCTCGTCCGCGGGCCCTGGCGCGACCCGAAGGGCTTCAACTTCCCGACCACCGCCGAGTTCGATCCGGTCGCGACGGTGCCGATCCTGATCGAGGGCGGGCGGCTGCATTTCGGCGCCGTCATCACCCTGCTGGTGGTCGCCGCCGGCGCGGTGCTGCTCGGCAAGACCATCAAGGGCTTCGAGATCCGCGTGGTCGGCGCCGCCCCCCGCGCCGCGCGCTTCGGCGGCTTCAATTCCAACCAGCTGATCCTGCTGACCTTCGCCATCTCGGGCGCGCTTGCCGGCATGGCCGGGATTATCGAGGTCGCCGGCCCGATCGGGCATCTGCAGCCCGGCATCTCGCCGGGCTATGGCTTCACCGCCATTATCGTCGCCTTCCTCGGCCGGCTGAACCCGGTTGGAATATTAATTGCAGGACTTTTTCTCGCACTCACCTTTATCGGCGGCGAACAGGCGCAGATCGCGATGAAAATCCCGTTGGACGTCACCAAGGTCTTCCAGGGCTTGCTGCTGTTCTACGTGCTCGCCTGCGACAGCCTGATTCTCTACCGCTTCCGCCTGATCTCCTCCTCGCCAAAGGTGTCCAGTGGGGCTGTTTGAAGCCATCATCCTCGCCGTCATGGCGGCCTCCACTCCGCTGCTGCTGGCGGCGGCGGGCGAACTGATCACCGAGCGCGCCGGCGTCCTCAATCTCGGCGTCGAAGGCATGATGATCGTCGGCGCGGCCTGCGGCTTCGGCGCGGCGTGGTGGACCGGCTCGGTCATCATCGGCGGGATCTGCGGCATCCTCGCCGGCATGGCGTTGTCGCTGGTGTTTGCGCTGATGGCGCTGGGGCTCGCGGTCAACCAGGTCGCCACGGGCCTTGCGCTCACCATTCTCGGCATCGGCGTCTCCGGCCTGATCGGCTCGCGCTTCGTCGGCGAGAAGATCACGCCGGCGCCGCGCCTCTACATTCCCGGCCTGACCGACATTCCCTTCGCCGGGCGCATCCTGTTCGGACAGGACGCCTTCGTCTATCTGTCGCTGGCGCTGGTCGGCGGCATCTGGTGGTTCCTCTACAAGACCCGCGGCGGGCTGATCCTGCGCGCCGTCGGCGACAACCACGTCTCGGCGCATGCGCTCGGCTACCCCGTGCTGAAAATCCGGATGCTCGCCGTGATGTTCGGCGGCGGCTGCGCCGGGCTCGCCGGCGCCTATCTGCCGCTCGCCTATACGCCCTTCTTCATTCCCGGCATGACCGCCGGCCGCGGCTGGATCGCGCTGGCGCTGGTCGTGTTCTCGTCGTGGCTGCCGGGACGTCTGGTGATCGGCGCCTATCTGTTCGGCGCGGTGACGATCCTGCAATTGCACGCGCAGGGCGCAGGCTTCGGCGTTCCCTCACAATTGATGACCGCATTGCCCTACCTCGCCACCGTGATCGTGCTGGTGCTGATTTCGCGCGCGCGAACCGGCGGCTCGACCGCCCCCGCCGCGCTCGGGACCCTGTTCGTGCCGGATCGATAACACCCATGTGCCTCCGGAGCGCGCGACGGGGCGCCGCGCCGGGGGAGAGACAGTCCGCCCGTCAGTGTCAGGAGACATCCATGAGGAAAATTCTCGTTGCAGCGACCGCCGCGTTGCTGACCGCCGGCCTGAGCTTCGGCGCATCCGCCGCCGACAAGCTCAAGGTCGGTTTCATCTATCTCGGCCCGGTCGGCGATCTCGGCTGGACCTATCAGCACGATCTCGGCCGCCTCGCCATGCTCAAGGAGTTCGGCGACAAGGTCGAGACTACCTTCCTCGAGAACGTCAGCGAAGGCCCGGACTCCGAGCGCTCGATCGAGCAGCTCGCGCGCGCCGGCAACAAGCTGATCTTCACGACCTCGTTCGGCTACATGGAGCCGACGCTGAAGGTCGCGAAGAAATATCCCAACGTACATTTCGAGCACGCCACCGGCTACAAGCGCGACAAGAACGTCTCGACCTATTCCGGCCGGTTCTACGAAGGCCGGCACATCCAGGGCAAGATCGCGGCAAAGATGTCGAAGACCGGCGTGCTCGGCTATATCGGCTCGTTCCCGATTCCCGAAGTCATCTCCGGCATCAACGCCACCATGCTGGCGGCGCAGGAGATCAATCCGAACATCAAGGTCAAGATCATCTGGGTCAACACCTGGTTCGATCCGGGCAAGGAAGCCGACGCCGCCAAGGCGCTGATCGACCAGGGCGCGGACGTCATCATGCAGCACACCGACAGCCCCGCCGCGATGCAGGTCGCCGCCGAGCGCGGCAAGCTGGCGTTCGGCCAGGACTCCGAGATGATCAAGTTCGGCCCGAAGACGCAGCTGACCTCGATCATGAACAATTGGGGCCCCTACTACATCGCGCGGGTCAAGGCCGAACTCGAAGGCACCTGGAAGTCGGAAGACGAATGGGCCGGCCTGAAGTCGAAGATGCTGGTGATGGCGCCCTATCTCAACATGCCCGACGACGTGAAGAAGATGGCGGAAGAGACCGAAGCGGCGATCGTCGCAGGTACGCTGAAGCCGTTCAAATGCCCGATCGTGGCGCAGGACGGCAAGGAAGTGGAATGCAAGGGCGGCACCCATCTCGACGACGGCCAGGTGCTCGGCATGAACTTCTACGTCAAGGGCATCGACGACAAGATTCCCGGCAAGTAAGTCGAAGCGGCTGACCTCTCTCCCGCCCTCGGGCGGGGAGAGGCGCCGCTGAGTTGACCGTCATCCCTGCGCAACGCGCCGTGAACGTCAGGCGCAGGGATCATTCGATCACTTCGCTGGCGCTCACCAGCAAGGCCTGAGGAACGGACAGGCCAAGCGTTTTGGCTGTCTTCATATTGATCAGGAGTTCGAACTTGGTCGGCTGCTCGACCGGAATGGCCGCGGGCTTTTCGCCCTTGAGTATCTTGTCGGCATAGGTGACGGACCGGCGGAGGCTTTCGACGGGAACGGGCCCATACGCCACCAGCGCACCAGCCTCGAATGTCTCTCTCGAATAGGCGCAGAGCGGGATTCGTCGGTCGAGCGCCAGTTTGGGATTGATGTTACGTGCCTGAAACGCCGAGCCGCTCTGGGCGATCGTTGCCGCCTGCATGCCCGCTTTCAGCATCCGGTCGAACGCCGGCTCCATTTCTCCGACAGCCCCCGCTTCGAACATCTGAAGCTCCAGTTGAAGTTCGCTCGCAGCCGTTGTCATCACATCGATATACATGCGTGTCGCTGGCAGGCTCGAATTCACGAGAAATCCGACGCGCGACAGGCCCGGAACCAGCTCTTTCAACAAATGCAGCCGCTTGCCAGCCAGGTCTCGGCCGAAATTGGACAGGCCGGTCATATTGCCTCCCGGCCTCGCCAGACTTTGCACATACTTCAAGCCGACAGGGTCGGGAATGAACATAAAGACGATCGGAATCGTCGAGGTCGCCGCTTTGAGATATGGCGTCGAAGCACTGCCGCCCATCAGCACATCGACGTTCAGTGACGCCAGTTCGGCAGCCATCGTTCGGAAATTCTCTGGGATTTCGTTTGGAAACCGATGCAGCAGCCGAAAATTGCGACCATCGACGTAGCCCAGCTTGGCGAAGGCATCTATCAGCGCTTCGTAATAGGGCTTTTCCTCATCCGCGTTTCCAGCGTGCCAGAGATAACCCACCGTGGGAAGACGGCCAGCCTGCTGAGCCGCTGCGAGCACCGGCAGCGCAACTACCGCGCTGCCGCATAGCGCGATGAAATCCCGACGCTTCATGTCATTGGCTCCGGCCACTGCCGGCAGTGTAACAGCTGACATCGCGCTGGAAAGGGGCCGATTAGCCGTTGCGGCTGCTGTTCTTGAACGTCTGCAGACCGTCCGACAGGAAGTTTGTCTGGGTCAAGCGCGTCGTTTTGATTACCGATGCATCGCCCTCGCCGCGGCGCCGTGGCGGCGGATCAGGTCCGGGACATCGAGGCCCGGAATGGCGCCGTCGGTGACCACCCATTTGCCTGCCACCATCACCCGGTCGGCGCGATGCGCGCCGCACAGCACCAGTGCGGCCAAGGGATCGCCGTGGCCGGAGAAGCGCAATTCATCGAGCTTGAACAGCGCCAGATCGGCCGCCTTGCCGACCGCGATCTCGCCAAGCTCCGGACGGCCGACGCAGGCGGCGGAGCCCTTGGTCGCCCAGCGCAGCGCGTCCTTGTGGCTGACACGGCCGACACCGTAGCGCGCGCGCTGCAGCAGGAACGCGGCGCGCACCTCCTGCATCAGATTGGATTCATCGTTGGAGGCGGAGCCGTCGACGCCGAGGCCGATCCCGACGCCCGCCTCTTCCATCTCGCAGACCGGGCAGCAGCCCGAGGCCAGGATCTGGTTGCTGCAGGCGCAATGACTGATCGTGGTGCCGGCCTTGCCGAGTCGCTTCATCTCGCCGGCGTTGAAGGAGATGCCGTGCGCCAGCCAGGTCCGTGAATTGAGCCAGCCGCAGTCCTCGAGATAATCGAGCGGGCGGCAACCATGCATCTGCTCGCAGAATCTGTTCTCGTCCTCGGTCTCGGCCAGATGCGTGTGCAGGCGGACATCGAGCTTTCCGGCCAGATCAGCCGTCGCGCGCATCAACGACGTCGTGACCGAGAACGGCGAGCACGGCGCCAGCGCAATCTGCACCATGGCGTCCGCGCCGCGCTGATGATGTTTCTGCACGACGCGTTCGCTGTCGGCGAGGATCGTATCCTCGTCCTGCACGACGCTGTCGGGCGGCAGGCCGCCATCCTTCTGCGATCGGTTCATCGAGCCGCGCGTCAGCAGCACGCGAACGCCGAGACGCCTGGCGACGGCCACTTCGATATCGACGGCGTCTTCCAGGCCTGCCGGGAACACATAGTGATGATCTGTTGTCGTGGTGCAGCCGGACAGCAGCAGCTCCGACATCGCCACGGTGACGCCGAGGTCGAGCGCCTCCGGCGTCATCCGCGCCCAGACCGGATAGAGCGCCTGCAGCCAGGGAAACAGTTCGCGGTCCAGCGCCGCGGGCAGCGCGCGCGTCAGCGTCTGGTAAAAATGATGGTGCGTGTTGATCAGGCCCGGCAGCACGACATGCGCGCCGGCGTCGAACGCCGCGGTGTCAGCGGTGACCGGCGCCTTGCCCTTTGCCACCAGTTCGACGATCCGCCCCTCTTTGACGACGACGCCGCGCTCGGCGCCGTCGGCGAAGATGCCGAGGGGGTCCTTGATCCAGGTCGCCTGCGTGGGGTCCATGTCCTGCCGTCTCCTGATCGCGCCAACTGGTCCTGCAATTCAGGGACCAGCCGAAACCGGCTGACAACTGGCGCTTCTCTTGCAAGACTTCATACCGGCAGATGTCCCGCGTTGAAAGCTTGAGCGCCCGATGGATTTGAACACGATCAGCGAGGTGGTTCGGCCAGCCAGCCGGGCGCAATTGCCCGTTTGGACGGCAGGCGATGCCTGGCTCGCGGGCGGCACCTGGCTGTTCTCGGAGCCGCAGGACCATCTGAAGCGGCTGGTCGATCTCACCGATCTCAACTGGCCCGCGCTCACCATCAGCGAAGCCGGCCTGTCGATCGCCGCGACCTGTACGGTGGCGCAGCTCGACGCCCTCGCCTGCCCGCGGCACTGGATCGCCGCACCCCTGATCGGCCAATGCTGCCGCGCCTTCCTCGCGTCGTTCAAGATCTGGAAGACCGCTACCGTCGGCGGCAACATCTGCATGTCGTTGCCGGCGGGGCCGATGATCTCGCTGACCTCGGCGCTCGACGGCATCGCCACTATCTGGCAGGCCGATGGCGGCGAGCGCACAATTGCGGCCGCCGACCTCGTCACCGGCAGCCAGCAAAATCAACTCGCGTCCGGCGATCTCCTGCGCCAGATCGACATCCCGCTTGCGGCGCTGAAACGACGTTCGGCATTTCGCCAGATTTCGCTGACGGTCGTCGGGCGATCGGCGGCGCTGTTGATCGGCAGCATCGCCGCTGACGGCGAATTCGTCCTGACGGTGACGGCGTCGACGTCGCGACCGGTCAAATTGTCGTTCAGCAGCCTGCCGCTGGCGGCGGAGCTGCGCGCGACCATCCTGCACCGGATTCCGGATGCGCTCTACCACACCGACGTGCACGGCAAGCCGATGTGGCGCAAGCATATGACGTTGCGGCTGGCGGAAGAAATCCGCGGCGAATTGCAAGGCACGGCCTGACGATGGCGATCACGGTCAACGACAAATCGTTTCCGGATATGCCGCGCGCGGGACAGTGCCTGCGGACGTTCCTGCGCGAGCTCGGTCATTTCGGGGTCAAGAAGGGCTGCGACGCCGGCGATTGCGGCGCCTGTACCGTCTTGCTCGACGGCGAGCCGGTGCATAGCTGTCTGATCCCGGCGTTCCGCGCCGAAGGACACAGCATCACGACCATCGAAGGCTTTGCGCCCGATGGCGGCACCCATCCGATGCAGCAGGCATTTCTCGATGCGCAGGGCTTTCAGTGCGGCTTCTGCACGCCCGGCATGATCCTGACCTGTGCATCGCTGAACCAGGCGCAGCGGCAGGATCTCGGCGCGGCGCTGAAGGGCAACATCTGCCGCTGCACCGGTTATCGCGCCATCGAGGATGCGCTCGACGGCAAGAGCAATATCGAGGACGCGGCCGCAGGCACCGCCTTCGGGCGCAGCCTTCCCGCGCCCGCCGGTCCAAAGGTGGTGCGCGGTGAAGAACGCTACACGTTCGACGTCGCGCCGGAAGCCTTGCTGCATCTGAAGATGCTGCGTTCGCCGCACCCGCACGCAAAGATCATCGCGATCGACAAACGCGCCGCACTCGGCGTTCCCGGCGTTCATACCGTGCTGACGTTCGAAAACGTACCGGACCGGCTTTACTCGACGGCCCGGCATGAGAAGGACTGGATGGACCCCGAGGACACCCGCCTGCTCGACCCTGTCGTCCGGTTCGTCGGGCAGAAGGTCGCGGCGGTGGTTGCGGAAACCGAGGCGGCGGCGGAGGAAGGCTGCCGCAGGCTTTTGGTTGAGTACGAAGTCCTGCCGGCCGTGATCGATCCGGTCGCGGCGATTGCGCCGGGCGCGCCTGTCATCCACGGAGACAAGACGATCGAGCACCGCGTCGCCAATGCGGGCCGCAATATCGCAGCCGAAACCCATGGCGAGTTCGGCGACGTCGCAAGCGCGCTGACGCAGGCCGCGTTCACCTATGAAGGCACCTTCACCACCCAGCGCGTTCAGCATGCCGCGCTGGAAACCCATGGCGGCATCGCCTGGGTCGATGCGGACGGAACGCTCAATGTCCGCTCCAGCACGCAGGTGCCGTTCCTGACGCGGCGTGCGCTCGCCGACATCTTTCAGCTGCCGCCCGACAGGGTGCGGGTATTCTGCGAGCGCGTCGGCGGCGGGTTCGGCGGCAAGCAGGAAATGTTCGTCGAGGATATTCTGGCGCTTGCCGCAATCAAGACCAGCCGCCCCGTCAAGTTCGAACTGACGCGCGAGGAACAATTCATCTCGACCTCGACGCGGCACCCGATGCGCGTCACCGTCAAGGCCGGCGCCGACAAGGACGGCAAGCTCACCGCGCTGCAGCTCGACGTGCTCTCCAACACCGGGGCCTATGGCAACCATGCCGGCCCGGTGCTGTTTCATTCGGTCGCCGAGAGTATTTCCGTCTACAACTGCCCCAACAAGAAAGTCGACGGCGTCGCGGCCTATACCAACACCGTTCCATCCGGCGCCTTTCGCGGCTACGGCCTGCCGCAAACGCTGCTCGCAGTGGAAGCGGCGATCGACGAACTGGCGCGGCAACTCGGCATCAGCCCGTTCGAGATGCGGCGCCGCAACATCATCAAGCCTGGCGATCCCATGCTGTCGCCGCCGGAGTCCGAATATCACGACGTGCTCTACGGCAGCTACGGCCTCGACCAATGCCTCGACCTGGTCGAGCGCGCGATGGCTGCGGAGACACCGATGCCTTCGCTCTCTGCCGACTGGCTGACCGGCGATGGCATCGCGCTGACCATGATCGACACCGTGCCGCCCGCCGGGCATTTCGCCGATTGCCGCATTACGCTGCGCGAGGATGGCGGCTTCGATCTCAACGTCGGCACCGCCGAGTTTGGCAACGGCACCAGCACGGTGCACCGCCAGATCGCCGCCTCCGCGCTGGCAACGACGGTCGATCGCATCCATCTCAAGCAATCCGACACCGCGCATGGCGGGCATGACACCGGCGCCTATGGCAGCGCCGGCATCTTCGTCGCGGGGCGCGCGACGCAGGCGGCCGCCGAGGCACTGGCCGAACAGCTCAAGCAGTTCGCCGCATCGTTGCTCGGAGAAAATCCGGACGGATGCAGCCTCGACAATCACGCCGCCGTTTGCGTCGGGCGACGTACGTCCTTTGCGCAGCTCGCCGCATCCGCGCGATCGCTCGGCAAGGTTCTCAGCGCCAGCGGCAATTCGGAGGGATCGCCGCGCTCGGTCGCGTTCAACGTCCAGGGGTTTCGCATTGCCGTGAACAAAGGCACGGGCGAAATCCGGATACTGAAGAGCGTGCACGCCGCCGATGCCGGCCGCGTCGCCAATCCGATGCAGTGCCGCGGCCAGATCGAAGGCGGCGTCGCGCAGTCGCTGGGTGCGACGCTGTATGAGGAGATGGTGATCGACGACAGCGGCCGCGTGGTGAACGCAAAGTTCCGCGACTACCACCTGCCGTCCTTTGCCGACATTCCCCGCACCGAAGTGTTCTTTGCCGACACATCGGACTCGATCGGCCCGATGGGCGCGAAATCGATGAGCGAGAGCCCGTACAATCCGGTCGCCGCCGCGATGGGCAATGCGATCGCCGATGCGACAGGTATTCGGTTTACGGAAACGCCGTTCAAGCCGGACCGGTTGTTTCCGGCGCTGCATGCGAAGTTTGGCGGGTAAACAAGTCCCACACCTCATCCTGAGGAGCCCGCACAGCGGGCGTCTCGAAGGATGGAGGCCACAGACGGGCCTTCATGGTTCGAGACGCCGCTGCGCGGCTCCTCACCATGAGGGTTTGAGAGAGTTCGCGAATCAATCGTCCTGCTTGCGCCGATCGTAGGACCAGCCGAACAGGCCGGTGCGGCGCGTCTCCGGTTCGGGTGGTGGCGGCGGTGCTTCCCTCGCTTCCGCCTGCGGCGGGGGTGGCGGCGGTCCGGGAAGGTTGTCGCATTTCAAGGCGTAGACCAGTTCGCCCTTTGCGGTCTTGCCGATCGGCGTACATGGATCGACGCGGGCGGCCGTGCTCTTCGGCTTGGCGGCCGGCGGTGTCTGCGCCAAGGCTGGCGACGACAAGGCTGGCGACGACGCCAGGAGAAGGACGAAAAGCGATTTCTTCATCGGGCTGGCTGTCCGTTTGGCGACGTTGGCCAGTCTAGTACAGCTACCAGGCCTGGCCCTGCCGAATATTTAACCGTTCGAAGCCTCACGACCGGTCGGTCGAAAACCGGTACAAGAACGTGTGACGATAGGTCTGCCCCGGATCGAGCCGGGCCGGCGGAAAGTCCGGCCGGTTCGGCGTATCCGGATAGACCTGCGGCTCCAGGCACAGCGCGTCGTACTGGCGATGGACGCGGGCATATTTTCCGGTCAGCGAGCCGTTGAGGAAATTGCCGGAGTAGAACTGAATCCCGGGCTGGTTGGTGAACAGTTCCAGCACGCGGCCGGACGCGGGATCCTCGACGCGCGCCGCCAGACGCGGCGCATCGACCGCACCTCCCGGCAGGCAGTAGCAGTGGTCATACCCCTGACGAATCCCAAGCTGGTGATCGGCGATCCCGATCCGTTCGCCGACGCCACGGGGCTCACGGAAATCGAACGGGGTGCCGTCGACCGGGCCTGGACCTTCGAGCGGAATGCCGGTGGTGCTGACCGGCAGATAGCTATCGGCCATGATGGTCACACGGTGATCGAGAATGCCGGTGCTGCCTTCGACGCCCGTCAGATTGAAGAAGCTGTGATTGGTGAGGTTGACCACGGTCGGCTTGTCCGTCGTCGCGGTGAATGCCGCGGACAGCGTCATGCCGTCTACGGTATAAGTGAGGCTGGTGCGCAGCGTTCCCGGATAGCCTTCCTCGCCGTCCGGGCTATCGCAGGTCAGCGTGACAAACGGCGCAGGTTCCTCGCCGATGTCGGCGATTGTCCAGTTCTTGCGGTCAAAACCTTCGAGCCCGCCGTGCAGCGCGTTGGCGCCGCCGGCATCGTTGAGCGGAAGATTGAAGCTGTGGCCGTCGATCGCGAATTTCCCGTTCGCGATGCGGTTGGCGTAACGGCCGATGGTGGCGCCGAGGAACCTTCTGACTTCGGCATAGTCGGCCGCGCTCTCACGGCCGAGCACGACGTCGGCCACGCGCCCGTTGCGGTCGGGAGCGAACAACGACTGGATCGCCGCACCATGGGTGATCAGCCGCACTTCAAAGCCGCCCTCGCCTTTCAATGTCACGGCTTCGACGGCAGTGCCGTCAGGGAGGTGGCCAAACAATTCCCGCGAGACTTTCGGCATGGGCGATTTCAATCGTGGAAGGGCTCGACGACGAGGCGGCGACCGAGCATGTAGGCATCGGCGACGTGCGCCAGCGGCGACAGATCAAAATCGGAGGCGCCGGTGGCGATCAGCTCGCCGAAGCGCCGATAGATGCCGCTGTATTCGAAACGCTTCTCGTCGACCAGCGTTCGCCCGTCCTGCACGAGGCGCCCGCCGCTGTCGGCGAGCGACAGGCGACCGCTATCGGTTTCAACGTGCACTTCGCGGGTGTGCGGCCCGGTCTGGCGCCAGTCGAAATCAGCCCGGATCGGAATGCCGGCGCTGTCGGTGAACTCAAGCTTGGCGGCGATCGGCGTCTGCGAATTCTCCGGAAAGGACAGATCGCCCTTCGTCAGAAAGAACGGCCGCGGCAGGATGCGGGTCACGACCGAGAGCGCGTTGATGCCGGGATCGAACACGCCGAGGCCGCCGGGCTCCCAGATCCAGGCCTGGTGCGGATGCCAGACCCGGACATCCTCCTTCCAGACGATATCGACCGACTTGATCCTTGCATCGGCGAGGATCTTGCGCGCCGGCTCGACCGCCGGCGCGAAGCGGGAATGCCAGGTGGCGAACAATGTGCGCCGCGCCTGCGTCGCGATCGAGAGCAGCGGCAGCAGTTCGCTCACCGTCGCCGCCGGCGGCTTCTCCAGCAGCACATGCTTGCCGGCCTTCAGCGCCGCGGCAGCCAGCGCGAACCGGGTTTGCGGCGGCGTGCAGAGCGCGACGGCGTCGATCTCGGGGCCATCGTTCAGCAATTGCTCCAGCGTCTTGAAGCAGGCGATGCCATCGCGCGAGACGTTGGGATCGGCGATCCCGACGAGTTCGACGTCGGGCGTAGCGCCGATCGCCGCCAGGTGATGGCTGTTGGCGATCTTGCCGAAACCGGCGATGGCGAGACGGACGGCAGTCATGGTCGCATGCTCCACCAACCCGTTCCCGTCCACTCAAGCTAGAGACCGGTTGCCGCGACCAGTCCCTTCACTTCCAGTTCCCGGGACCTTTGAAGGAGATCAGGGAAACTTCCAGGATCGTCCGTGCAGTCCAATCCTCAGGCCGCCCGTATGTCCGCCAGGAAGCTGTCAACGTCAGCACGAAGTGCTCCCGATTGGTGCATAAGTTTGTCAACCGATTGCAATACCTGGCCGGCGGCCGCGCCCGTCTCACTGGCTGCTTGATTGACACCGACAATGTTGTGCGAAACCTGGCCAGTTCGCTCGGCCGCCCGTTGTACGTTCCGGGCAATCTCCTGAGTTGCTGCTCCCTGTTCCTCCACCGCCGACGCAATCGCCATAGTGATTTCATTGACTGAGGAAATAGTGCCGCCAATCCGCTCGATTGCATGAACAGCGTCATCAGTTGCGTTCTGCATGGCAGAAACCTGAGTTGAGATTTCTTCGGTTGCCTTTGCCGTCTGACTGGCGAGCGACTTCACCTCATTCGCAACGACCGCAAATCCCTTCCCTGCTTCGCCAGCACGAGCCGCCTCGATTGTGGCATTCAATGCCAGCAGGTTGGTTTGGCTTGCGATGTCGCTGATCAGCTTGACAACGTCGCCAATCTTGGCAGCTGCCGCCGCCAACCCCTGAACGGTACCGTTCGTTCTATTCGCCTCCTCCACCGCCTTGCTCGCTATTGCGGTTGACTGTGACACCTGACGGCTAATCTCAGTTACGGATGACGACAGCTGCTCTGTGGCGGCTGCGACTGTCTGAACGTTTAGAGTGGCTTCCTGGGCCGCCGCAGCTACCGTGGTCGCTTGACTGCTTGCCGTGCCCGCCGCCGCCGACATGCTCGCAGATGTCGTTCGCATTCCACTTGCCGAACTGTACAGCGTATCGAGAGATGCGCGCACGCCCAATTCAAACCCGTCAGCCATTTTGTCCATGATGGCCTTCTTTTCGGCCTCCGCGCGCTCCTTGAGAACGTCTTGTTCGCCTCTCAACCGCGCCGTTTCGAGCATGGACTCTTTGAATACCTGGACCGATTGCGCCATTGCGCCCACCTCATCGCCTCGCTGGAGAGCCGGAATGTCCGTTCCGGAATCGCCACCCGCGAGCCGGCGCATGGCGACGGTCATCTCCAGGATTGGCTTAACGATGCCGCGTCCGAGAAGGAACGACAACCCGACGGTCAGCAGCAGCACGATCGCAATGACGGCGCCCGCGTTTTTGACCTGCATCCAGAAGATGGTATCTACGTCGTCCACCAGGATGCTGGAACCGATGACCCACTCCAGCGGTTTGAATCCGGTTGCGAAGGCAATCGAAGGCTGCTCGACATCTGTCCCCGGCGGCTTGAAGCGATATGAAACGAAACCCGAGCCCGGTCCTTTGTGCACCAGGTTGAGTGCTTCCTGAGTATAAAACACACCGTTCGAATCGGAGGCCTTGAGCAGGCTCATACCCTCCAGCTTCGGATTTGCGTTGGCTGCCACCACCCCTTGCCGGTCAAGTACAAAGAAGACCTTTGTCTCGTCGTAGCGCAATGAACGCAGCAGGTCCTTGCTTCGCTTCAAGGTTTCCGCTTCCGACAAACCGGCCTTTCGCGAAGCTTGATAGTCCAGATCGACCACCTGTTGGGCCAAAAGGACCAATTCGCGCAACTTGGCTTTCCGATCCTCCATGAGATTGTTCTTCAGCGCCGAAAGACCAACTGCCGCTACGGCAACTGCGCCGACGATGGAAAGCGCGACCATGATCGTTAGCTTGAAGGAGATTCGTAAGTTGCCAAGCATTGCAGTTTCCATCTGATCGAGGATCACAAGGCGTCGCCAACGAGCGCACCGAATTTTCTTTCCCAACAATGGCTTAAAAAACCGTTACCAACCGACTGCCCGCGAACGCACTGGCAGGATTGGGTATGGCCACTTGAACTGCCGAATGGAGTTCTGCTCCCGATGCCGGAGGCTTCCAGCAGCGAGCGAATCAACTCTGCCGAAAATACGGCGGCCTTTGAAGTTTAGCATGACTATCGGGCAGGCCATCAATCGCGCGCCGGCAGCAATGGCCGATGTCGTCGTGACCGGGTTCAACGCCTCTCCACCAGACCGTCGGTCCTGGTGGCGAGACCCGATAGCGCGGCGAGACTTGCGGGTCCGGATACGCGGTTTGCCGTTCGAAGACGTCAGACCGGCTTGAAGACCATCAAATAGAAGATCCCGATCATGGCCGCCGTCGAAGGCAGGCCCAGAAACGTCCAATCCCTGAACAGCTTCTGATATTCAGCAGGCAATTCCGAATGTGTCTCGATCGACGTTCTGGTAAGATCAACCATGCG
>JAQSDT010000697.1 GCA_029946075.1 bacterium
CAATCGTCTGGATCAGGGTGAGCACGCCGTCGATACGCTGGGTCGCGGCGGCAAGCCCTTCGATTTCGGAGATCGATTTTTCGGTGCGCAGGCCGGCCTGTTCGACCGCGCCGGCCGATTGGCGGACCTGACGGCCGATCTCCTCGACGGAGGCCGAAAGCTCTTCGGCGGCTGCCGCGACGGCGGAGACGTTGCTGGAAGCCTGTTCGGTCGCGCCGGAGGCCGCTACCGCGCGTCCACTGGCTTCCGATGAGACGCTGGAAATGGCTTGCGCAGTACCGCGCATCGAGGTCGCGTTGTCGGTGACGGCGCGCAGCACGCCGCCGATCGCTTCGCGGAAGGCATCGACGGAGGTTTCGATGTGACGGGCACGGTCGTCGCGCGTCTTCGAATCCTCCAGTACCTGCGAATTGAGGTTGCGGTTGCGGTCCATCGCCTCCTGGAAGATCTTGATGGCACGCGCCAGCGCACCGATCTCGTCGGTACGGGCCGTGTGTGGTACCTGAACGCCTTCGGCACCGTCGGCGACCTGCTTGATCGTAGCGGTAATGACCGAGAGCGGCCGGGCAATCGAGCGGGCGATGATCAGCACGCCGATCACGACCACGCCGAGCGCCAATACGCCGAGACAGGTCAGTACGAAGGCCATGGTGTGGTTGTCGTCGGTCTGCTGCGCCAGCTTCTTGCTGCGCTCGGCATAGACCCTGGACAGCGCTTCGAGATCCTTGTTCAGCGCGGTGCGCACTTCGCGGTTGGCGTCGTTGTCGCCCCATTCACGCCCGGCAGCCGCGTTGATCTCGACGCCGCGGCGGACCAGCTCCTTGCGGAATTCGACAAACTGCTCGATGCGTTTCTTGAAGGTGGCGAACTGCTGGGCGTCGTCGGCCTGCACCAGCGATTGCCAGTTCTTGACCACTTCGAGGATGCGGTCGTTGAATTTCAGCAGACCCTGGCCGTATTTCTTCACGACGGCAGGTTCAGTCGACATGTAGACGCCGCGGGATTCCATCACGACCGCATAAACCAGCGAGTTGACGCGCTCGACGTTGAGCGCGGCGCGGCTGGCGTTGGCGACCGCCTCGGTCAGCTGGGCATTCTGGCGGGTGTTGTAGTCGGAGAGGACCGTGATGGCGGCGACCAGCACCGCAAACAGCGCGAAGATTGAATAGAGCTTGGCGGCGAGCGAAAGCCGGGAGATCAAACCGCGAGCAGATGGATCGGGAGATTTCACGGTTTCGGCCATCACGGCACTCCAAATCGGGGCCGTGTCAGGGCCGTCGGCATTTCCTCAAATTGTCCGGGTTTTTGGTGGAGAATTTCTTAACACGCGAAATTCAGGATGCCGCAACTTTTGAAATATTTGTTAGTTAATTCAATGACTTATAAAGTATCCTCAGGTTCGGCGGGAGGCGCTTATCGTCTCCACCTGCGACCTGAGCGCGCACCTGGCATACCAAAGCGAACCAAGGGACGGCGCGTGCGATTTCCGCGCACCGGCCGGGGGCACGATTCCTGCCAGATGCTAGTGTCGCCCAGCCACCCACCGATGCGCAGCTGGGCCCGGAGCCGCCATGATCTATCGCCGGATGATCGACGCCACTTCCTACACCTTCGACAGCCTGCGCGATCTGCTGGCCAAGGCAACCCCGCCGCGCTCGGGCGACCGCCTTGCAGGGATCGCTGCCGACAGTGCCGAGCAGATGATCGCCGCGCGGATGGCGCTTGCCGACGTTCCGCTCAAACAGTTCCTCAACGAGGCCGTCGTCCCGTACGAGGAAGACGAGGTCACCCGGCTGATCGTCGATGGTCACGACGCCGCGGGCTTTGCCGGGATTTCCTCGCTCACCGTTGGCGGCTTCCGCGACTGGCTGCTGTCTGACGTCGCAACCTCGGAGACGCTGAAGCAGGCGTCGCGGGGGATCACACCGGAAATGGCGGCCGCCGTCTCGAAACTGATGCGCAACCAGGATCTGATCCTGGTTGCCAAAAAATGCACGGTAACCACCGCGTTTCGCAACACCATTGGCCTGAAAGGCCGGATGAGCGTGCGGTTGCAGCCCAATCATCCCTTCGACGATACCAGAGGCATCACCGCCTCGATCCTCGACGGCATCCTCTTGGGATCGGGCGATGCCTGCATCGGCATCAACCCGGCCAGCGACGATCCGGCCGTGATCGGCGAACTGGTACGGTTGCTCGACGGCGTCATCGCGCGGCTGCAGATTCCGACGCAGGGCTGCGTGCTCACCCATGTGACCACCACGCTCGGTCTGATCGGGCAGGGCGCGCCGGTCGATCTGGTGTTTCAGTCGATCGCCGGCACCGAAGCCGCCAACCGCAGTTTTGGCGTCGATCTGGCGCTGTTGCGCGAGGCGCGGGAGGCGGGGCTGTCGCTCCGCCGCGGCACGGTTGGCGACAATGTCATGTATTTCGAGACCGGGCAGGGCTCGGCGCTGTCGGCGGGCGCCCATCACCATGTCGACCAGCAGACCTGCGAGGCGCGGGCCTATGCCGTGGCGCGCGCCTTCGACCCGCTGCTGGTCAACAGCGTGGTAGGCTTTATCGGCCCTGAATATTTGTATGACGGGAAGGAGATCATCCGCGCCGGCCTCGAAGATCACTTTTGCGGGAAGTTGCTCGGCCTGCCGCTCGGTGTCGATGTCTGCTACACCAACCACGCTGAGGCCGACCAGGACGACATGGACAACCTCCTGACGCTGCTGGCCGCCGCCGGCGTTACCTTCATCATGGGGGTGCCGGGCGCCGACGACGTCATGCTGAACTACCAATCAACCTCGTTCCACGACGCGCTGTATATCCGCGACCTGTTCGGGCTGAGGCGGGCGCCGGAGTTCGACGACTGGCTGCTGCGCACCGGATTGTCGGATTCGGCCTTCCGGCTTGCCGGTAACGCGGGGCTGCTGCCCGAATTTGCCTCAAAGCTGATCGCCTGAGCGGATTTCGGGTGCAACCATTGAACTCCGTGCGGGTTAGAACCGACTGCCACGCGGGTCGAAGTCTTCCATTCCAAGCCCGCCACAATGTTGAGGAAATTCTGGCCCAGCTTCCAATGTCGTGCTTAGATTTAGGCCAGCTTTGGCTGAGGAAATTTGATGAGAGCTGAAGGCATCGAAACGGTACGGCGCATCCTGTGCGTCTTCCCGCGCTACACGTCTTCTTTCGGCACGTTCGAGCACGCCTATCCCCTGACCGACGGCGTCCAGGCCTTCATGCCGCCGCAGGGCCTGCTGCTGATCGCCGCCTATCTTCCCGAGAACTGGCCGGTCCGTTTCATCGACGAGAATATCCGCGCCGCCACACGCGAGGACTTCGAGTGGGCGGAGGCCGTCTTCGTCAGCGGCATGCACATCCAGCGCCAGCAGATGAACGACATCTGCCGCCGTGCTCATGCGTTCGACCTGGCGGTGGCGATCGGCGGGCCTTCGGTCAGCGCATGTCCGGATTACTATCCCTCGTTCGATTACCTGCATGTCGGTGAACTCGGCGATTCCACCAACGACCTGATCGCGCGTCTCGCGCGCGACCCGTCGCGGCCCGAGCAGCAGGTGGTGCTGAAGACCGCCGACCGTCTGCCGATGACCGAGTTTCCGATCCCGGCTTACGAGATGGCCGAGATGACGAAATACTTCCTCGGCAGCATCCAGTATTCCAGCGGTTGTCCGTATCAGTGCGAGTTCTGCGACATCCCCGGCCTCTACGGCCGCAACCCGCGTCTGAAATCGCCGGAGCAGATCATCGCCGAGCTCGACAAGCTGCGCGAATGCGGAGTGACGGGGTCGGTCTATTTCGTCGACGACAATTTCATCGGCAACCGCAAGGCGGCGCTGGATCTTCTGCCGCATCTGGTCGAGTGGCAGAAGCGCACCGGCTACGTGATGCGGCTCGCCTGCGAGGCGACGCTGAACATCGCCAAGCGGCCCGAAATCCTCGAGAAGATGCGCGAGGCGTATTTCGTCACGGTGTTCTGCGGCATCGAAACGCCCGATCCCGACGCGCTGAAGGCGATGCACAAGGACCACAACATGATGGTCCCGATCCTCGAAGGCATCAACACCATCAATTCCTACGGGATGGAAGTCGTCTCCGGCATCATCATGGGCCTCGACACCGACAAGCCCGAAACCGGCAAGGCGTTGCTGCAATTCGTCGAAGAGTCGCGGATTCCGCTGCTCACGATCAATCTGCTGCAGGCGTTGCCGCAGACGCCGCTCTGGGACCGGCTGGAGAAGGCTGGCCGCCTCGTCAATGACGACGACGGCCGGGACTCCAACGTCGAATTCCTGCTGCCATACGACCAGGTGGTCAGTTCCTGGCGCAAGTGCATGGAAGTAGCCTACGAGCCGGCCAAACTGTTCGAGCGCTACCAGTATCAGTGCGAATACACCTATGCGCAGCGGATCAAGGTGCCGGTGTCGCCGGAAATGAAGAGCTGGGCCAACATCAAGCGCGGCCTGATCATGCTGCGTAACATCTTCTGGAAGGTCGGCGTGCTCGGCGATTACAAGATGGTGTTCTGGAAATTCGCGCTGGGGCGGCTGCGGCACGGCGATATCGAAGGGCTGATCGGCTCGACGATGATCGGCCATCACCTGATCATGTTCGCACGCGCGGCTTCCGTCGGGCAGCAGAACGCGTCGAACTATTCGATCCGCCTGCGCGAAGCCTCGGTTCCGGCCGAGTAGCAAGCCCATGAAAACGCCGGCGCCGCCGTCCCGCCCGCTCGACGCCTTGCGGGAGCTGACGCCCGCGCGCGTCGGCCTCGGCCGGTCCGGCGCCCGCCTGCCGACCGACCCGCAGCGTGCCGTCACGCTCGATCATGCCCGCGCGCGCGACGCGGTTCATGCCGCCTTCGATGCTGCGGGCATCGCGGAAAGGCTGGCAGGCCTCGGACTTCAGTCCATCCAGGTCTCGAGCCAGGCGCAAAGCCGTCGCGACTATCTGCGCCGTCCCGATCTCGGCCGAACGCTCGATCCGGATTCCCGCCGCACGCTGACCGGGCAAGGCGGCGCCGCGGACATCGTCATCGTGATCGGCGACGGGCTGTCGCCGGCGGCGGTCAATCTTCACGCCGTCGAACTGATCAGGCATCTCACGCCGCGCCTCGCGGAGTCGGGCATGCGACCCGGCCATATCGTGATCGCGTCGAGCGCGCGCGTGGCGCTGGGCGATGAAATCGGCGATCTCCTGGGCGCGCGGATGGCGGTGCTGCTGATCGGCGAACGGCCGGGATTGTCAGCGCCCGACAGCCTCGGCGCTTACCTGACATTTGCGCCACGGATCGGCCGCACCGACGCCGAGCGCAATTGCGTCTCCAACATCCACGCTGCCGGCCTGAGCTATGACGAAGCCGCATTCAAGATCGCGTGGCTGGCCCGCGAGGGGCTGGCGCGGCAGGTCACCGGCGTGGCTTTGAAAGACGAAAGCGGCGGCGTGTTGCCGGCGATTGCGGCGGGCCGGGGCCGAGGAGATGGCGTGATCGGGCCGGTGTGACAAATCAGAGACTTAACGCGCCTTTTCGCAGCCGTCGCGCGCATTTGACCCTAGCCCCGCGCTTGCCGGATCGGGCCCGGCCCTGTAAAACGACGGCGGTTAATTTACCGCGTGATTTCAAGGGCTAGTGCCGATTCGACGTGGCCGCAGCAGCGGCCTTCGTGCCAGCCCGTTGCACCAACGCTGCATGATCAGGCCGACGTGAGAACTGGACAGGGTATGCTCGACAAGAACTCCGAAAGTCAGGTCCACGTCGAAGCCATCGAGGAACCGCCGCCGCCCGGCAAGAGCATCGCCTTCGGGCTGGAGCGCATGGGACTGATCGCCGTCAAGGCGCCGATCGTATCCATGGTCGTACTGGTTCTACTGCTGATCGGGGCGATCTTCGGCATCAACCGGATCAAGATCGACGACTCGCTGAGCCAACTCTTCCGGTCCGATTCCAAGGACTACAAGCAATACGAGGCCGTGACCAAGCGCTTCCCGGCGACCGAGTTCGACGTGCTCGTGGTGGTCGAGGGCAAGACGCTGCTGGCGCGCGAGAACCTCGAAAAGGTTCGTGACATGGTCACCGACCTGCAACTGGTCGAGGGCGTGCGCGGGCTGGTCTCGCTGTTCTCGGCGCGTCAGGCGCCCGAGCCCGGCAAGCTGCCGGCCGCATTGTTCCCGCCGGAATTGCCGGAAGGCGAAGCCTACGAAAAGTTCACCGAAACCGTCAAAGCCAACGAGATCATTCGCGGCAAGCTGCTGTCCGAGGACGGCACGCTGGCGCTGATCGTGCTTTCGCTCGAACCGAGCGTCGTCTCCTCGAACGACCTCGGCAAGGTCGTCGGCGAAATGCGCAAGATCATGGCCGACGACCTCAAGGGCGCCGGGCTGAACGCGCAGCTCTCGGGCGTTCCGGTCATGCAGCTGGAAATCCGCAACGCGGTGAAGCGCGACGGGTTGACCTACAACATCCTCGGCATCCTCGCCGGCTGCATCATCGCGATCATCTTCTTCCGCAAGATATCGTTCATGGTGGTGGCGGCGTTCCCGCCGATCATCGCGATCCTGCTCGCGCTCGGCGGCCTCGGCTGGGCCGGCTTCAATCTCAACATGTTCCTGAACGTGATGACGCCGCTCATCATGGTGATCAGCTTCTCGGACTCGATGCAGCTGACCTTCGCGGCGCGCGACCGCCTGATCGCGGGGCAGGACAAGTTTACCGCCTTCACCAACGCCGTGCTCGTGGTCGGACCCGCCTGCGTGCTGACCCACGGCACCGCCGGCATTTCGTTCATCGCGCTGCAATTCTCCGATTCCGAATTGATCCGGAAATTCGGCGAGGCCGGCCTTGCCGCCACCATCATCGCGCTGATCGCGGTGCTGTCGCTGGTGCCGGTGTTCGGCGTGCTGTTCGTCCGCAACGAGAAGATCTTCGCCGTCAAATTCCAGAGCGCGGATGCCGGCGTTCAGGCGCTGCGCAACTTCTGTTACTGGATCGCGGTGCGCATGGTCGGCCGCCCCGGGCTGTTCAGCCTGCTGGCGCTGCTGCTCGTTGCCGGCCTCGGCTTCATCTACATGACGCTGGAGCCGCGTTATCGTCTTGCCGATCAGGTGCCGGACAAGCGTCAGGCGGTGGCCGCCTCGAGCCGTCTCGACGCCAAGCTGACCGGCGCCAATCCGATCGACGTGCTGATCGAATTTCCCAAGGGCGCCTCGCTCTATTCGGCGGATACGCTCAAGACGATCGCCGACGTTCATTCGATGGTCGAGAAATCGGCCGGCGTCGGCAACGTCTGGTCGCTCGAAACCCTGCGCCGCTGGCTCACCGAAAAGGCCGGCAGCGGCGATGTGGCGACACTGAAGCAATATGTCAGCGTCATCCCCGAACATCTGGTGCGCCGCTTCATCTCGGCCGATCAGGACGCGGTGGTGGTGTCGGGGCGCGTTCCCGATCTCGATTCAAGCCAGATCCTTCCGGTCGTCGACAAGCTTGACGCGGCGCTCAACCAGGTGCGGACCGATCATCCCGGCTACGAGATCGCGGTCACCGGCCTGTCGGCGATTGCGGCGCGCAACAGCGCCAACATGATCTCGAAACTGAATCACGGTCTGACCATCGAATTCCTGCTGGTCGCGATCTTCATCGGCCTGGCGTTCCGCTCGTTCGTGGTGATGCTGTCCTGCATCCTGCCTGGCATCTTTCCGGTCGTGGCGTCCGGCACGGTGCTGTGGATTTTGGGCGAAGGGCTGCAATTCGCCAGCGTGGTCGCGTTGACGGTGTCGTTCGGTCTTGGCCTCAGCGCCACGATCCACTTCCTCAACCGTCTGCGGCTGGAGAGCAAGCCGGGCATCACGCCCGAACTCGCGGTCGAACGCGCCACCGTGCTGGTCGGCCCGGCGCTGATCCTCACCACGGTGGTGCTGGCCTGCGGTCTCGTCGTCACGGTGTTCTCCGATCTGCCTTCGCTGCGTCTGTTCGGCTGGCTCAGCGCCTTCTCGATGGTCGCGGCCCTGGTCGCGGATCTTTTCATTCTTCGGCCGACCTCGATGTTCCTGATCAACCTGTCGGAAAAGATTCGCGGCGTCCGTCACGACAAGCCGGCGGTATAGTCAGCCGCGCAACGCGGCTGGTTGAACAATGAGGGCTGTCGAACAAGGCAGCCGATGAGAGGTTGAGGAATGACGTCTGCAGGACCAGCCGCGCGCCCCGCGGCCGATGCCGCCGCCTATCGCGCGGTCGAGCACATCTACCACTCCTATCTCACCGGCCTGATCCTGATGCTGGCCTCGCGCGCCGGCGCGACGCGCGCGGCCGAGGTGGTGTTTCGCACCTTCCGGCGGCAGCAACTGGCGCGCTTCCTGCCGGGCTTGCAGAAGCTCGGTCTCGACAAGCTGCCGCATGCGGTGGCTTGCGCGCAATATCACTATCTGTCGAACCAGGTCGGCGGCGTGAAGGTCGAGTATGTCTATGAGAGCGACACCAAGGCCTGGGTGCGCTATCCGCCGCCGCGCTGGATCTGGTCCGGCACCGCGATCTGCGGAATTCCGTCCGAAGTATCGCGAGCCATGCTGTGGGGATGGCACTCGAATAACGGCGTGGTGCTCGGCAATCCGCGCGTCGGCTTCGTCTGCACCGGGCAGACCGTCGACGGCCAGCCCGGGCTCGAAGGCTATTACAGGGAGTTCGACCGCGATCTCGCGCCCGAAGAGCGGCTGCAGTTCTCGCCCGGCGAACGCTGCCCGCCATTCCGCGCCGAGCTTGCGCCGCGTCTTGCCACGACGACGTGGCCGGAAGAGCGGCTGCAAAAGGTGCTGCGCAATTACGCGATGGAATACGTCACCTCGATCGTGCCGGAGGCGATCAAGGTGCTGGGTCCGGAAGAGGGTGGTCATCTCGCCGGCGCCGCCGCGCGTCTGGTCGGGATGCACACGTTCGACGATGTCGCGGCGATGCTGGGCGGTGTCGAGGCGGGTGCTGCCGGTTTTGCCAAGGCGTTCGCCCGGCTTGCGCAGGCGCAGGATGACGACGCGGTGTTGCAGCAGGAAAGTGCCGGCGCGACGGTGCGTCAGACCTCGTGGCGGCTGATGGCGGAGCGCGAGGCGTTGTCGCCCGCGGTGTTCGATGCCTGGAACGAATTGTGGGTCGGGGCTGCGCTGTCGCATGATCGCTTCATGCGGCTTGAACTGACGGAACGCCGCGATCGCGGCGACGCTCACTGGGGCTGGAAGTTCAGCTAGGAACGCTTTCGGGCGGACGCCGGTTCGCGCGAAGAAAACGCGTCAAGCAAAAAGCCGGATCGAACAAACAAAAATGGCAGCGCCGCGGCGCTGCCATTTTCACTGTCACTGATGGCAGAAATCAGGTCTTGGTCATCGTGATCTTGACGCCGCGGATTTCGCCCTTGGAGTCGATCTGTACGACCTGCTTGTTGCCGGTGGTGCGCAAATTGAGATTTGCCGCGAAGCCGGAAGCCTCGACGAACACGTCGATCTGGCCGCCGCCCGCGGTGCCTTGCAAATTGCCGAAAATGTTGCGGCTCTTCTCGCTCCAGTTGCCGGAGATGCGCTCGCCCTGGCTGGTGACGTCGCTCGAGAGGTCGAATTTGTAGCTGTCGCTGGCGCAGTGCAGGTTCTGCTTCAAGCCGAGCCCGTTGGCGTTGACCTTGTAGTCGGCCCTGCAGCGGATGTTCTCGACGGTGCCGTTGGAGAGCGAAACCGTACCCGAACCGCTCCAGTTGCCGTCGAAGCCTGCAAACGGGCCTCCCGCCTGGGCGTGGCTTGCGGTAGCCGACAACATGAGCGCGGCACAGACGCCAGCAGTTGCGAGAGCCTGACCGTACAAGCTTGAACCAAACAGTTTCATCGTGATTTTCCCATCCAAATAGACGCTCTTCAGAAAGTTACGTCGCGCCGCATCGAAGATTTAGTGTCCCTGCGATACCTAAGGTTCAAAGGGACAAAATGCCGCTTCCGGCAGCCGAAATGGCAGGGAGCGTCTTCGGTCCCGACGGAATCAAGGCTGTTCCCGCCAGGCTCAACCGGGCCGCATCTAGCTTTTCCGCTTCACGCTCTGCAACTGCCAAATGAGAAGAAAGTTGCGATTAAAATATGCGTTATATATCAGTTGGTTATTCGAGGGGCGGGGCCGCTGTAAATTTGGCCGCATTTGCCAGCGCTTGTCCTCGGTTCATTGCTGCGTTACGCGGCATGCGATCCCACCAATCCGCCCCGGCGATGCCGATCGCAAATCGGGAACAGGATTTCTTGCTGCCGAAATGAAGGAATACGATGCGTAAATCTCTCCTTGCCCTGACCTTGTTGTCGATCTCGCTTTCGTCCAACGCAGCCTTCGCCCAGCAGCAGCGCAGCGGGACCGCCGAGGAGCAGAAAGCCTGTGCCCGCGACGTGCAGAAGTTCTGCCGCCCGGTGATCGACCAGGGCGATTTCACCATCCTCGCCTGCCTGCAGCAGAACCGTCCCAAGATCACGCCGGCCTGCAACCAGGTCCTGAAGAACCACGGCCAGTAAGCCTTGTCCGGCGGCCGTTAACCCTCACGGAACGGCCCGTTTCGGACCCTGCCGGAGGCCCGAGAGCCGGGCCTGATCGGCCCATATTGCATTGGTTTTGGCGGCGTATTCCCCTATATGGGGCTCGCGATCTCATCGCACGCGCCTGATATCGGCGGGTGCTGCCAATCCCGTTGAATGTAGCTATTTCTCGATGACCAGCGCGAGCGACCTGCGATCCGGAAAGACCCACCGCGACGAGAATTTTCCGGTCGCGTCGTGGATCATTCATCCGCGTCACCGGGCGCTGATCCTGGCCTTCTACAATTTCGTGCGGACGGCGGACGACATCGCCGATCACGCCACGCTCGGCGCCGACGAGAAGCTGCGCTACCTCGATTTGTTCGAAGCTGAATTGCTCGGCAATGGCGATACGCAAAACGAAGCGGCCAGCCTGCGTCACGCGCTGGCCGAGCGCGGGATGGCGCCGCGCCATGCGCTCGACGTGCTGGTCGCGTTCCGGATGGACGTCACCAAGCTGCGCTACGAGAACTGGGACGACGTCATTCACTATTGCCGTTATTCGGCAATGCCGGTCGGCCGCTTCATGCTCGACGTTCACGGCGAGAGCACCTCGACCTGGGCCGCGTCGGACGCGCTGTGCGCGGGCCTGCAGATCAACAACCATCTGCAGGATTGCGCCAAGGACTACAAAAATCTCAACCGCGTCTACCTGCCGCGCGATGCGCTGGCCGCCAGCGGCGCCACCGTCGAAATGCTGGGCGCGGCGAAATCGCAACCCGCGCTGCTGCAATGCCTGCAGGCGCTCGCGGTGCGCACCGAAACGCTGCTTCATGAAAGCCGGTCGCTCAGCGCCGAGGTAAAGGATACGCGCCTCGGGCTCGAGGTTGCCGTGATCCAGGCCTTCGCCGACAAGATCGTCGGCATGCTGAAGGTCCGCGACCCCCTCAGCGAACGCGTGCATCTCAGTCCGCTCGAACTGCTCGGCCAGAGCGCGGCCGGCATCGCCGGCGAAATCATCAGCCGCACCTTCGGACGCCGTCCGCAGGCAAGACCGGCAGCCGGCGCATGACACTGCAGACGGCGGCGGCCAACGCAGATTACGGCACCACCGCGTCCGGCAGCTCGTTCTATGCCGCGATGCGCATCCTGCCGCGCGACCAGCGCGAGGCGATGTTCCAGATCTACAGCTTCTGTCGCCAGGTCGACGATATCGCCGATTCCCACGGACCGCGGCCCGAGCGGCTGGCCGCGCTTCAGCAATGGCGCGACGACATCGACGCGCTCTATGCAGGCAACCCGCCGGCCCGGCTGCAGGACTACGTCGCGTCGGTGAAAGCCTTCGGCCTCAAGCGCGAGGATTTTCTGGCTGTTGTCGACGGCATGGAAATGGACGTGCCACAGGACATCCGCGCGCCGGACTTCGCCACGCTCGACCTGTATTGCGACCGCGTCGCCAGCGCCGTCGGCCGTCTCTCGGTGCGGGTGTTCGGCCTGCCGGAGGAGGACGGCATCCTGCTCGCGCATCATCTCGGCCGCGCGCTGCAACTGACCAACATCCTGCGCGACATCGACGAGGACGCCGGCCTCGGCCGGCTCTATCTGCCGCGCGAGGGCCTGCTGCATGCCGGCATCACCAGCGACGATCCGCAGAAGGTGATCCTCGAACGCACGCTGCCGAAGGTGTGCCTGCCGCTGGTCGAGCGGGCAAAATCGCATTTCGAAAAATCCGACGAGATCATGAAACGCAATTCGCGCCGCGCGGTACGTGCGCCGCGGATCATGTCGAAATATTACCGCACGATACTGGACCTGTTGTCGGCGCGGGGTTTTGCCGCGCCGCGCGAGCCGGTCCGCCTTCACAAACTGGCGAAGATCGCCATCATTCTCCGTTACGCGATCATCTGATGCAGAAAAACGTCCATATCATCGGTGCCGGAATTTCCGGCCTCTCGGCCGCCGTGCGCCTTGCCAATGCCGGCTATCGTGTGCATGTCCACGAGGCGACGCAGCAGTTCGGCGGACGCTGCCGGTCCTATTTCGACGGCGCGACCAATCTCACCATCGACAACGGCAACCATCTGCTGCTGTCGGGCAACAGCCATGCGCTGGCCTATGCGAAGTCGATCGGTACCGAGGCTGGCCTGGTCGGTCCGAAGCGTGCGCAGTTTCCGTTTGCGGATATTTCCACCGGCCAGCGCTGGTTGCTCGATCTCGGCGAATCCAGGCTGCCGCTCTGGGTATTCGACGAGGCGCGCCGCGTCCCCGATACCAGCCTGCTCGATTATCTCGCGTTGATGCCGCTGATCTGGGCAGGCACCGACAAGCTCGTCGGCAAGGCGATCCGCTGCGAGGGCACGCTGTACCAGCGGCTGGTGCAGCCGCTGTTGCTGGCGGCGCTCAACGTCGATCCGCCCGAAGGCTCGGCGGGCCTCGCCGGCGCGATCGTACGCGAGACATTGCTTGCGGGCGGGCAGGCCTGCCGGCCGCTGATCGCGCGCGACGGCCTCAGCGCCGTGCTGGTCGAACCCGCGGTCAAGCTGTTGCAGGACAAGGGCAACACCGTGCAACTCGGCCGCGAACTGCGCGAACTCGCCATCACCGGCGACAGGGTCAGCGAGCTGAAGTTCGTCGGCGACGCGATCGCGCTCGGCCCCGATGACGTCGTGGTGCTGGCGGTGCCGCCGCGTCCGGCCGCAGCCCTGCTGCCGGGCCTGAAGACGCCGTCGAAATTCCGCGCCATCGTCAACGCGCATTTCCGCTACGATCCGCCGAAGGATTCCGCGCCGATCCTCGGCGTCGTCGGCGGGCTGGTGGAATGGCTGTTCGCATTCCCGCAGCGGCTGTCGGTTACCATCAGCAATGGCGACCGCCTCGTCGACATGCCGCGCGAGGAGCTTGCGCTGGCGATCTGGCGCGACGTCTGCAAGGCAGCCGGCCTGCCGGCAGATTTGCCGCTGCCGCCGTGGCAGATCGTGCGCGAACGCCGTGCGACGTTCGAGGCAACGCCCGAGCAGAACGCGCTGCGGCCGGGCCCGGTAACGTCGAGCAAAAACCTGTTTCTCGCCGGCGACTGGACTGATACGGGATTGCCGGCAACCATCGAAGGATCGGTGCGGTCGGGTGACCGCGCCGCCGATCTGGTCCTGGCCGGGCGTTAGGGCCCGCGGACATTTACGTGACCGGCTGCACAGAACCGGTCGCGAAGACAGGGATGAGTAGCAAGATGCTTTCCGCCGACCACACGAATGCAGTCGACCCCGTCGCGTCAGTCGATTCCGCCGCGCTGGAAAAGAGCATCTCTGCCGCGACCGAGGCGCTGCTGGGTTACCGGCAATCCGACGGACACTGGGTGTTCGAGCTGGAGGCCGACAGCACCATTCCGTCCGAATACGTGTTGCTGCGCCATTATCTCGCCGAACCGGTCGATGCGGTCCTCGAAGCCAAGATCGCAAATTATCTGCGCCGCACGCAGGGCAATCACGGCGGCTGGCCGCTGGTGCAGGACGGCCCGTTCGACATGAGCGCCAGCGTCAAATCGTACTTCGCGCTGAAGATGATCGGCGATTCCGTGGACGCACCGCACATGGTGCGCGCCCGCGAGGCGATCCGCTCGCGCGGCGGCGCCTCCCGTGTCAACGTATTCACCCGGTTCCTGCTGACCTTCTATGGCATTCTGACCTGGCGCTCCGTACCGGTGCTGCCGGTCGAGATCATGCTGCTGCCGATGTGGTCACCGTTCCACCTCAACAAGATTTCCTACTGGGCGCGCACCACGATCGTGCCGCTGATGGTGATGGCGGCGCTGAAGCCGCAGGCGAAAAACCCCAGGGGCGTCGGTCTCGACGAATTGTTCCTGGAAGATCCCAAATCGGTCGGCCTGACACCGAAGGCGCCGCATCAGAACTGGGGCTGGTTCACGCTGTTCAGCGCGCTCGACAAGATCCTGCGCGTCGTCGAGCCGATGTTTCCGAAGAAGCTGCGCCAGCGGGCGATCGACGCCGCACTCGCCTTCACGATCGAACGGCTGAACGGCGAGGACGGCATGGGCGCGATCTACCCGCCGATGGCCAACATCGTCATGATGTACGAGGCGCTCGGCAAGGGCGAGGATTTCCCGCCACGCGCGATCACCCGCCGCGGCATCGACAAGCTGCTCGTGATCGGCGAGCACGAAGCCTATTGCCAGCCTTGTGTCTCGCCGATTTGGGACACCGCGCTGACCTGCCACGCGCTTGCGGAAGCCGGCGGCGAAGCGACGCTTGCGAAAATGAAACTGGGACTCGACTGGCTGAAGCCGAAACAGGTGCTCGATCTGGAGGGCGACTGGGCCGTGAAGGCGCCGGGTGTTCGCCCGGGCGGCTGGGCGTTTCAGTACAATAATCCGCACTACCCTGACCTCGACGATACCGCGGTCGTGGTGATGGCCATGGACCGCGCGCGCCGCGCCGACGGGACCAGGGAATATGACGAGGCGATCGCGCGCGGGCGCGAATGGATCGAGGGACTGCAGAGTCGCGACGGCGGCTGGGCGGCGTTCGACGCCAACAACCTCGAATACTATCTCAACAACATCCCGTTCTCGGATCATGGCGCGTTGCTCGATCCGCCGACCGAGGATGTCACCGCCCGCTGCGTCTCGATGCTGGCGCAACTCGGCGAGACCGCCGCGACCAGCAAGGCGATGGCCGACGGGATCGAATATCTGCGCCGGACGCAACTGCCCGAGGGCTCCTGGTACGGCCGCTGGGGCCTGAACTACATCTACGGCACCTGGTCGGTGCTCTGTGCGCTAAATGCCGCAGGTGTCGACCACGGGGATCCCATGATACGCAAGGCGGTGGGGTGGCTGGAATCGATCCAGAACAAGGATGGCGGCTGGGGCGAGGATGCCGTCAGCTACCGGCTGGACTACAAGGGATTTGAGGACGCACCCTCGACTTCCTCGCAAACGGCATGGGGTTTGCTTGGTTTGATGGCGGCCGGGGAGGTCGGAAACCCGGCCGTAGCACGGGGTGTGGAGTACCTAAAAAGCACACAGACCGAAAAAGGGCTGTGGGACGAGGCTCGGTACACGGCTACAGGCTTTCCGCGGGTGTTTTACTTGCGTTATCATGGCTACTCAAAGTTCTTTCCGCTCTGGGCGCTGGCGCGGTATCGGAATTTGAGAGGCACCAACAGCAGGGTGGTAGGGGTCGGGATGTGACTTTGGGGGCGGGGGCCGCCGCGACCGCGGAAAGTTTCGTCGATCGCAATTCGATCGATCCGCGGCCGGTTTTGATTGTCACGGGATTGGTGCAGGAGGCTCGCATTGCGGCCGGGCCCGGCATGATCGTGATCTGCAGTTCCAGCGATCCGCAGCAGCTTCGTGCGCTGCTGGCGACGCTCGATTCATCGACATTCAGAGGCGTCATCTCGTTCGGTGTGGCTGGCGGGCTCGATCCCTCGCTGAAATCGGGCGACGTCGTGGTCGCAACCGAGGTGCTTTCCGGCGACACTCGCTTCCTGGCGGGTCTGGCGCTGAACGAGGAAATGATCGCCAGCGCCGCCCTGCGGCGTCGGCGCGTGGTCCGCGGCGGCCTCGCCGGCGTGGAGCAGGTGATCGCGGCAACTGCCTGCAAGGCCGCGCTGCACTCCGAGACCGGCGCTGCAGCCGTCGATATGGAGAGCCATATCGCGGCGGCCTATGCGGCCAAGGCGGGCCTTCCGTTCGCCGCGCTGCGGGTGATCTCCGATCCCGCGAATCGTGCGCTGCCGGCGCTCGCCAAGAGCGCCATCAAGCCGAACGGCGACATCGACCTCCGCAAGGTGCTGCGCGGCGTTGCGCGTAATCCGGCCGCGCTGCGCGGGCTGGTATCGACCGGTATTGATTTCAATCGCGCGCTGCGCTCCCTGCGCGGCTGCCGCGGCTTCCTGCATGGCGAACAGACCGCCACCGTGGGGGCATAACGAATTTTCCAGAGCCCGGCGGGCTCTGTATTCTTGTTTTGACGCGTTTTCTTTATGCGAACCGGTATCCACTTCGCTCGAAAACGCTGTCGGGCGTCAACAAAAAGAAAGGGCCCGGTTCGCGAGAACCGGGCCCTAATCTTTTTCCGCTCGCAGGATCAGGCGGCCGTGGAGGCCTTCTGCTGCTGCTTGGCAGCCGCGGCGGCCGCTTCGTCCTTGCGGATCTCCGACAGGCGCTTCTGCACCTCGGCCGAGAAGATGTACTGGGCCGGACGCTGGTTATCGAGATTGATCTCGGGCGCCATCGGGCCCGTGGTGCGGATGCCGCGCAGCGAGACCCACATCGCCTTCAGCGGATTGAGCAGCGCGGCATTGGCTGCCGTCGGCTCGTAGCCGCAATGGGCCATACAGTCGGCGCACTTCTCGTACTTGCCGGTGCCGTAGGTTTCCCAGTCGGTCGTGTCCATCAATTCCTTGAAGGTCTTGGTGTAGCCCTCGCCGAGCAGATAGCAGGGCTTCTGCCAGCCGAAGATGTTGCGGGCGGGCATGCCCCACGGGGTGCATTCATACGACTGGTTGCCCGCGAGGAAGTCGAGGAACAGGCCGGAGTGCATGAAGTTCCACTTCTTGCCCTTGCCGAGCGCGAACACGTCGCGGAACAGCTTCTTGGTCTTGGTGCGGTTGAGGAAGTGCTCCTGGTCCGGCGCACGCTCATAGGCGTAGCCCGGCGACATCGAGACGCCGACACCGAGTTCGGTCGTGAAGTCCAGGAACTTCGCGATGTCCTCAGCCGCGTGACCATCGAAGATCGTGGCGTTGACGTTGACGGTGAAGCCGCGCGCCTTCGCCGCCTTGATCGCGGAGACGGCGCGGTCGAACACGCCCTTCTGCGACACCGCCTTGTCGTGATGCTCCTTCAGGCCGTCGAGATGCACCGAGAAGAACAAATAGGGCGAGGGCTCGAACAGATCGAGCTTCTTTTCCAGCAGCAGCGCGTTGGTGCAGAGCGAGACGAATTTCTTGCGCGCCACGAGGCCGCGCACGATCTCGCCGATCTCCTTGTGGATCAGCGGCTCGCCGCCGGGGATCGCCACCATCGGCGCGCCGCATTC
>JAQSDT010000698.1 GCA_029946075.1 bacterium
ACCAGGTTTGATTTGCGAAGGGTCAGGCCGCTTCGCTCTGTGAGGCATAGGCCTGGACGACGCGCGCGAGCTTGGCCGCGGGCGCAGTCGAGAGCTGAGCGAGCTTGGTCGCCGGCGCCACCAGGAGGCCGACAATCTTTCCGCGCAGTTCATCGAGCGACGGCAGCGAGGCGAGTGCCTTCACGCCGTTCACATCCAGGACGGTTTTACCCATCGAGCCGCCGAGAATGACGAACCGTTCGTTCGCCTTGGCAAATTCGATGGCAACCTTCGGCGCCGCTACCGGATCGTCTGAAGTGGCGATCACGGTCGGCCCCTTCAGCAGGGAACCGATGGCAACGACATCCGTGCCTTCAAGAGCAATTTTGGCGAGACGGTTCTTCGAGACCTTCACCGACGCACCCGCCTGCTTCATCTGCATACGCAGCTTCTGCATCTGGGCCACGGTGAGGCCGGAATAGTGGGCGACGACTGCGACGCTGGTGGTCTTGAAGACCCCGTTCAGCGCTTCAACCGCGTCCTTTTTTGCCGCTCTTTCCACAGCAAGCTCTCTCCGGTTGGCGGCCTTCGCTTAAGAGCGAGACCGCCGGGTTGCACCCATCGTCTCACCCAAAACCTGACCTCTAGACACAGTCTCTAGGACACGTCGGGCAAGACGACATATGAAAAGCCTGCCCTCCCGAACCAGATGGCGCGGGGTGTCGAGGTTCGAACCAAATCAGCCATGGCGCCGCGCGAGGCAGCGTTGAAGCGAAATCCGGTCTTCACCCGTCTATGCAGGCAGTGAAATTAAGCCGTTGGAGAAATTTGCATTTCTGCAATAGGTTCTTCGCAGGCGCCTGCAGTCTCGGACAGGATCGAGATCGCCCGGCAAGCCGGAAGACCCCTGCTCTATTCCACGAAGCGATGGGCTCTCCTCCCTTTCGAGCAATCCAAAGCGGATGTCCTGAAAGGAATGATCTCCTACCGTATCGGGTTTTCGGAATGCGAGCACAGACGTGCCAGCAACGGCCAGCACGCCCGGAAGCCGCTGTTTATCGAGTCTCGGCCGGCTTGCCAAGTCTTATCCCGGGTTAACCAGCAAATTTCAGACCAGATCGCATGCCCGGCCGCTCGAATTAGGACCGGTTTGATACCTGTTTTCCAGGCCGATTTTTCTACTTTGCATGGGGTTGTTTTCGATATTTTGAGTCCGGGCGCGGATCAGCCGGGTTTCACCTCATACGGCAACGGCTTGCCGGCGAAGAACGCCTCCAGATTGGCCAGCACGCAGCCCTGCATCGCGACATGCGATTCCAGCGTATGGCCGCCGATATGCGGCGACAGCACGACGTTCGGCAGCGCCGTCAGCGCGTCCGGCGCATGCGGCTCCTTCTCGTAAACGTCGAGGCCGGCGCCGGCGATGCTCTGGTCGGTCAGCGCCGCGACCAGGGCCGGCTGGTCGATGACGGAGCCGCGCGAGATGTTGACCACAAAGCCGTCCCTGCCGAGCTTCTGCAGAATTCCGGCATCGACGGCGTGATGGGTATCCGTCCCTGCCCGCACCGCAATCATCAGCACGCTGCACCATTCGGCCAGCGCATCGAGCGTCGTAAAATATTGATACGGCACGTCGTGACGGCTGCGGCTGTGGTAGCCGACCTCAGTCTCGAAGGCGGCGACGCGGGCTGCAATCTTGCGGCCGATCTCGCCCATGCCGTAGACGCCGATTTTGCGGCCGAGCATGCCGGCTTGCGGACGCATCATCGGCGACGGCTTGAGACCGGACCAGCCGCCGCTGCGCACGTAGTCGTCGGCGGACAGCAGCCGGCGCGTCGTTGCCAGCATCAATGTGAGCGCGATATCCGCGACCGACGCCGCATTGGCGCCGGGGCTGTTCCCGACCGCGATCCCGCGCTGTGCGGCGGCGGCCAGATCGACGCCGTCATAACCGGTGCCGTAGCAGACGATGGCGCCGAGCTTCGGCAGCATATCCATGGCAGCACCGCCGAGCGGCGTACCGCCTGCCGTGATCATCGCCGTGATGCCGCCGAGTTGCTCGGCGGAAAACACCTCGTTCGGCGGCTTGCCGGCGGCGTTCAGCAACTCGAAACGCTGGCCGAAACGCTCCATCTGCGCTTTCGGGAAACGCGAATAGATCAGGACCTTCTCGGGCATTCTTTTTCCTTGTTATCAAGTCCGGCAGGCGACGATTACGAGATGGCGGCGCCAAACGCAAAGGGCGGAACCGGTCACCCGATTCCGCCCTCTCTAATTCACGTATACCGCGACTGCTTTAGCCGAGCAGCGTGCCCGGCTCGACCTTCACGCCCGGACCCATGGTGGAGGAAACCGCCACGCGCTGGATGTAGGTGCCCTTGGAGCCGGCGGGCTTCGCCTTCGACACGGCATCCGCCAGCGCCTTGACGTTCTCGACCAGCTTTTCTTCGGTGAACGAAGCCTTGCCGATACCTGCCTGCACGATGCCGGCCTTCTCGACGCGGAATTCGACCGAACCGCCCTTGGCGCCCTTCACGGCGGTCGCGACGTCCATGGTCACGGTGCCGATCTTCGGGTTCGGCATCATGCCGCGCGGGCCGAGCACCTTACCGAGGCGGCCGACCAGCGGCATCATGTCGGGGGTTGCGATACAACGATCGAAGTCGATCGCACCGCCCTGCACCTTCTCGACCAGGTCTTCGGCGCCGACGACGTCAGCACCGGCAGCCTTGGCTTCTTCCGCCTTCGCGCCACGGGCGAACACGCCGACGCGCAGCGTGCGGCCGGTGCCGTTCGGCAGGTTGACGACGCCACGAACCATCTGGTCGGCGTGACGCGGATCGACGCCGAGATTGATCGATATCTCGATCGTCTCGTCGAACTTCGACTTGGCGCGTTCCTTGACCATCTTGATGGCCTCCACGAGCGGATAGAGATGCTCGCGGTCGACACCCTCGCGGGCCTTGCTCAAACGTTTTCCGATTGCCATGACCCGTTACCCCGCCACTTCCAGACCCATCGAACGGGCAGAGCCCTCGACCATCTTCATGGCCGACTCGATCGAATCGCAATTGAGATCCTTCATCTTCTTCTCGGCGATCTCGCGCACCTGCGCCTTGGTCACCGCGCCGGCCTTGTCGCGGCCCGGAGCTTTCGAACCGGACTGGATCTTGGCGGCCTGCTTGAGGAAGAAGGACATCGGGGGGGTCTTCATCTCGAAGGTGAACGAACGATCGGCGTAGATCGTGATCACCACCGGAATCGGGGTGTTCTTTTCTTCCTTCTGCGTCTGCGCGTTGAACGCCTTGCAGAATTCCATGATGTTGAGGCCGCGCTGACCAAGCGCGGGGCCGATCGGGGGCGAAGGATTCGCCGCACCGGCCGGGACCTGAAGCTTCAGGTATCCGGTCACTTTCTTTGCCATGTATCACTCCTGTTGTGCCGGGTTTGAGGCCGGCGGTTTCAGGTTCGTGGTTCGGATCGAGGACGGTTGGCTACCACCCTCTTCCTCCCACGGCCTCTTGAGGCGCAAAGCCGAAGCTCTGCGTGTGTTCGATCAGACCTTCTCGACCTGACCGAATTCCAGTTCGACGGGCGTGGCGCGGCCGAAGATCGACACCGCGACCTTCACGCGCGAGCGCGCCTCGTCAATTTCTTCAACCACACCGGAGAACGACGCGAACGGGCCATCGGCCACGCGGACGTTCTCGCCGATCTCGAACGACACCGACGCCTTTGGACGTTCGACGCCTTCCTGCACCTGGTGCAGGATCCGCATCGCTTCGGATTCGGAGATCGGCATCGGCTTGTTTTCGGCGCCGAGGAAACCGGTGACTTTCGGCGTGTTCTTGATCAGATGAAACGCCTCGTCGGTCAGCTTCATCTTCACCAGCACGTAACCCGGGAAGAACTTGCGCTCGGTATCGATCTTGCGGCCGCGGCGGACTTCCTGGACCTTTTCAGTCGGCACCAGCACCTGTTCGAACAAATCCTCGAGCCCGCGCTGCTTGGCCTGCTCGCGGATCGATTCCGAAACCTTCTTTTCGAAGTTCGAATAGGCGTGAACGATATACCAGCGCTTGTCCATGGTTTGGGTTCCGGTGCTCATCAGTGGACGCCCAGGAGGAACGTGACGGCATAGCGGATGATCAGATCCGCGACGAAAAAGAAGATCGAGGCCAGCGCAACCATCACGAACACCATGATCGTGGTGATCGTTACCTCACGGCGGGTCGGCCAGGTAACCTTGGCGGTCTCCGAGCGCACTTCCTGCAGGAATTTGAACGGGCTGAAAGCCATCGTTTATCCGCGTCCTTCGTGAGACGATTGATTGACGTCAAGTGATTCCGAACAGCCTTCTGGCGCCCAGCCCTCTCTCGAAGGATGAGCCGCGCAGCGGGCTCGATTGTTCGGGGGAATTCAAAGCCGCGCCGGATATCCGAAGTACGGGCCAGCAGCAGGTGGCGGGTATCTACTGCCAGTCGGGCCAAAGGTCAAGGTATCCGGGGCCCCTCCGGACCGGTACGGGGCCGCGATCGCCCGGATTTCATTCAATTTCCGCCGCCAGCCCGACTTCCGCGGCACCCCGGCGCGGCCCCGGGATGATCCGGCCGTCCGGTCAGCGAGGGCAGATTGTGCGCATCCCCTGGCGCAAGAGATATCCTTCGTGCGCCGGCCCGGATGTCCGAATAGTGTCGGCCAACGAAGACTGGCCGTTCGGGGAACGATTGCTGTGACCGCGCTTGCATGCTGCCGAGGCTGAAAACCCATGCATGACCTCGTGGTCGTCGTCGTTTCGCTCGCGGCCTATGCGGCGATCGGATTTCCGCTGTGCTTCCTCCTCCCCGAGCAGCGCTTTGGCGTTCGCTTCGCTATCGCCCCGCCGCTCGGCTTCGGGATGCTGGCGATCGGGGCAACCGCCCTCTACCCGTGGGGGATCAGGCCCTGGGTTTCCTTACTGGCGATGGCCGGTACCGGAATTGCGTTCGGAACCTCGCTGTTGCTGCGCGCCGGAATTCGCCGGCCCCTGTTGTCGTCCAACGCCATCCGGCTTGTCGCGACAACCGTCATTGTGACCCTGATCTGTCTCGCGCCGGGTTGGACGGGCGGCGCCAAATTCCGCGTCTTCCAGGCCAATCCGTATGACCAGATGGTGTATCTCGGCGGCTCGATGACCTTTCGCACCGTCGACCATGCGTCGATGATGGCCGAAACCGGGCTCAGCGCCCCCGATCCCATCGTCGCCAAGTCAGCCTGGTATTTCGACAACCGCGGCGCGGTGTCCGTCGTCCATGCCGCCATTGCCGGCGTCACCGGGCAAAGCATCGTCGACAGCTTCCATCCGTTCCTGTCGGCCTTGCAGGCCAACATGCTGTTCGCCGCGCTGTTCATTCTGGTCAACGTCTTTGCGGTTGGCTATCGCCTGTCGCTGCTGCTGGCTTCCGCGCTGACCGTCGGGTTCTTTCAGCAATACGTCTTCGACATCAATTCCTGGTCACAGCTTGCGGCCCAGCCGCTTTATCCGCTGATCGTAGCCTTCGCCGTCCTTGCGTTCGAGCGTGACCGCTTTTCGGGCAACGAAATCTCCGGCGCCATCCGGCTTGCGGCGATGTTCGGCGTGCTGCTTGGCGCCGTGCTCTATCTCTATCCGGAGGCCTTCGCCGTCTACGGTCCCGCACTTGCCGCCGTTCCGCTGCTGGCACTCGGGCAGCGCGTAACGCGGCGCGCGGCGCTGTTCGGCGTTACCGGGCTCGGACTGGGGACATGCCTTGCCGTATTGTTCGGCCTCCTGTTCTGGACCGGTACGCTGGAATACGCCCATCGCCAATTGACCAACGCCGCCGGCAACCCGCCCGACTGGTGGAAGTATTTCTCGCAATATCTTTTCGGCAGCGAGCAAAACTATCTCGACGTACTGACCGATCCGGGAAACGGACCCGGCCAGATCGCCATGGCCTGGTTTTCGCTCCCGGTCGAATCCTTGGGCGCGGCTCTGGGCCTCTACTTCGTGCTGCCGGGTGCCTCTTGGCCGATCGCCCTGGCCATTGCCTGGAAGATCGCCCTCTACGGCTTCCTCGGGCTGCTCCTGAAGGGAGCCGCGGATGGCATCATCAAAATCTGGCGAACGAATCCTGCGGGAAGCGCCGTGCGGATGACGGGAGCCTGCATCGCCGCCTGCCTCGTGCCGCCCCTCATTCTCTGGCTGGGACATGCGTGGGCCGCCGGCAAAGGCCTTTCGATGGCGGCGCCGATGTTGTTCCTGCTGGTCGCCGGTTCGCTGCTGTCGAAGCCCGATATGACCGGCAGAAATTATGGACGCTTGGCCGCACTGGCGTTCGTCTTCGCCCATCTCGTGTTGGGGCTGCTGCGCCCGATCCTCGTTTCGGATTTCGCCGGCAATGAACTGCCGGGGCTTCCGACGGCAGCCGCGCAAATGCGCTCGCAAAAGGCGACGTCGAACTGGGACCATACGAGCTGGGATCCCCCGCTTCGGAAATGCAGCGGGATCGTGGTCGATGTCGCCAACCCGTTCATGCATCAATACGCGCGCCGGGTGGCGTTCGACCTCGGCATACCCTGGGCGGCTGCGGCCACGAACTGGCCGGATCGATCCCGCCATGCGCGATGGCCGGATGGGTGGCAAGACTTCGAATGCGTGGCATCGACGTCGACGCCATCGGCAAAACCGGGCCAGAAGCTGATCTGGCTGGATAAGGACCGATCGGTTCTCGACTATCTCAGGGCTCAGCACATCGACCTCGAAATCGGCACCCGATCCTTCGCCGGCGTTTCGAGCGCAGGCGTTCACGGCACGGAAGCGACGGCCGCCGGCCCGCTGCAATGGACGGCCCCCACGGCGCGGTTCGAAGTGCCGAACAATCTCTCGTCGCCGGCCAAAACGCTGCGGCTGGAGCTGTGGCCGATGCCGATCGCAAGCGAACGGCTGAAACTCACGGTCAATGGCGACGCCGTCTATGACGGCGCCGTTCCTGCGAGCGCCGTAACGATACCGCTCGACAGGTTCGCGGTGCAGGACAAGCTTGCGATCGAGCTCTCGACATCGGGCACGACGCGCTACCCGAACGATCCCCGCGATCTCGGCGTTGCGATCCGGGGACTTGGTCTCGGCAAATAGGCCAGCTATCGCGCGATCGCGGTTCGTTAAGCGAGGTTAACGGCTTTGCTCAAATCCGAACGACGGCGGAACCCGGTTCTTAAAGGCCGGCCGCTAGCCTTCGGACTCCATCGAAGGCCACAACGGGACACGCATGACACCGCTAAGCCAAGACAAGGAAAGAGCCGGAGGCGAGACGGCCTGGACCGTTCTCGACGCGGCCAACGACCTCGGCGATACCAGAACCGTCGATGCATGCCGCCGCGTCATCGACGCGGATTTGCGCGGCGAACCGCCGGCGCCCTCCGACATGGAAGTCGTGATCGCGTTCTTCAACTAGCTGATTTCGGCGGCTTCGGCGTTGCGCAACCGGGCCGGGCGCCGGGTACCGACAAGCGATGCCCGGCCTGCCGATGCGATGAGCGGCGATTGGCGGCGGCAGGGGTTAAGTTATTGATTTAGCTGGCAGGAGTGGCAGGGCTCGAACCTGCGACCCCCGGTTTTGGAGACCGGTGCTCTACCAATTGAGCTACACTCCTGCAGGGAACCGGCGCAGCGGCCGGTTCGCGCCGTTTCAAGCATAGGCCGCCCCCCGAATGCAAGGGCGAAGCGGCAAATTGGATCGTCGGTTCAGGTCCGGCGCACCAGCCAGTTGCGGTAGTTCTGGCCGTAGACCCCGATCAGCTTGTCGGCGGGACTTTGCGCCGAGGCGCTGTCGATCGCGGCCTGAACCGCCGTTCCGACGATGCCGTTGCCGACCATGACGACGGCCCGCACGTCGGGATAGGCGATGATCAAGGCGCCGGTTCGCGCGTCGACCAGATTGGCGTCTGCCACCATGCCGCGCCCGCCGCCGATCAGGATGCGCTGCACGGCGGAAGCAATCACGAAGCTCTTGACGACGATTTCGAGCCGCACCGGCCGCGAGCCGTTGAGCTGGCCGGCCATCGCCTGCTCGACACCCGCCTTGATCCGCGGCGCCAGCATGTTGCGAACATGCGCCTTGCCTTCCGGCGTGTTGGTGGCCGTCGCGATCTCATGGTCGGGAATCGCCTGGGCCGTGGCGTAAGCGCGGATGCCGTCCTCCCACTGGATGCCGGCGTCCGGCGCAAAACTGACCGTTACGCCGGTCAGTTTCATGCTTGCGATGTCGTTTTGCGAAAGCGAATTCTCTGTCGTCACGCATCCCGCGAGCGCAAACAGAATCCCCAGCCCGGCGAACCGCGCCAGCCCCCACATCATCCCCAAATCACGCCCCTGCTGCCTCGGCGAAATAACGAGTGTCCCGCTCAATTACTACCTTTGCTTGATTAACAAAGGCAATAGCCGCAGGCGGCTTTCCTCTGCCGGCCACACAACGCCCTGTTCAATTCACGGCTTCTGCGTCACACTTCGAGCAAGTCGCGAATAACAAGTCACAAACAACAACAGCAACGGGAGAGACCATTGAACGCGCAAACCGCCGCCCGGCAGACCTCCGCCCCGCAGACCCCTTCTCTCCCGCAGGCCAAGCCGGAATCGATCGGGCTTTCGTCCGCCCGCCTGCAGCGGATGTCGGATGCCTTCAAGCGCGAGGTCGACAAGGGCACCCTTCCCGGCGCGACCGTGATGGTGGCGCGGCGCGGCCAGATCGGCTGGTTCGACGCCATCGGCCAGCAAAGCCCCGCGGCCAGCGCGCCGATGGCGCATGACAGCATTTTCCGGATTTTCTCGATGACGAAACCGATCGTCTCCGTCGGCATCATGATGCTGGTCGAGGACGGTCACTTCATCCTGAACGATCCCGTCGCGAAATTCATTCCGGAGTTTGCCGACCAGAAGGTCGGTGTCGAGAACAACGGCAAGCTCGACCTCGCGCCGGTCAAGCGGCAGATGACGGTGCAGGATTTGCTGCGGCACACGTCGGGCCTGACCTACGACCACACCGGCAATGGCCCGGTCCAGCAGATCTACCAGCAGTCGCGGCTGCGCAGCCGCAAGATCACCAACGCCGAACACGCCACCATGATCGCCGCCATGCCGCTGGTCTGCCAGCCCGGCGCGGAATGGAATTACAGCCGCTCCACCGACGTGCTTGGCCGCATCATCGAAGTCGTCTCCGGCAAATCGCTCGGCGCGTTCCTCACCGAACGAATCCTGGCGCCGTTGCAGATGACCGAGACCGCGTTCCATACGCCGGAAGCGAATGCCGGACGCCTCGCCGAACCGTTCCCAATCGATCCCTGGAACGGCGACAAGGTGCAGCTCTTCAACATGCTCGAGAAGCCGGTGATGGAATCCGGCGGCGGCGGCATGGTCTCGACCACGATGGACTATGCGCGCTTCTGCCAGATGCTGCTGAACGGCGGCTCGCTCGACGGTAACAGGATCATCGGCCGCAAGACGCTGGAGCTGATGGCCTCCGACCATCTCAGCCCCGGCGTAAAGGTCGACTCGCCGCTGATGCCGGCCGGCCACGGCTTCGGCCTCGGCTTCGCCGTGCGCACCCACACCGGCATGGCGCCGTTCTCGGGCTCGAAGGGTCAGTTCTTCTGGAGCGGCATGGCCGGCACGTTCTTCTTCATCGATCCGGCTGAGGAGCTGTTCTGCGTGTTCATGATGCAGGGCCCCGGCCAGCGCGAATATCTGCGTGCGGTGCTGCGCGACCTCGTCTACGCCGCCGTCGAATAGGCCGTCATCCTGCGATGCGCCGGCCATGCCGGCGCGTCGCGCTCACCACTTCGGGGTCAGCGTTTCCTCGCCCTGCGCGCCCGACTGGGCGTGCACCCAGCGCCCCTTCATACCGCCGTCCGCGGCCACGCGATAGGTCACGAGGTATTCGCCGACATAGACTGACGAGTGATCGCCCTTCAGCAGATCGCCGATCACGGTCGAGAACTGGTCGCCGTGCCCGATCCCCTTGCCGATGTAGGTATGGCGAGTGTCAGCGTTGAAGCACGACACCTCATAGAGAGTCTCGACGGCCTTGATCGAGCACGTTCCGGCATAGGCCCGGTCATCTTCGCCGACGCCCTTGCCGGCCATCACGTACTCGCCCGATAAATCCCGCCGGTCGGACGCGGCTGCGATTACCGGCAGGAACGTCAGGCCTACCACGGCAATGCCGATACGCCACCTTTGCCTACGCATTGTCGCCTCCCATGTGACTGAGGTTTCAACCTATGTCACATGGGGCCGAGCCGGCATTCACGAATTGCCGCGATGCTTCACGAGCGCGCGAGTATCCTCGCGCCGCGCGTCAGCTGATGGTCGCACCGCCGTCGATGACGATGGTCTGGCCGGTCATGAAGTCGCCGGCCCGCGAGCCCATCAGTACCGCCGCGCCCGCGATTTCGTCGGGCACGCCGATGCGCAGCAGCGGGGAGCGCGCGGTGGAGGCTTTCAGCGTCTCCGGATTGTCCCACAGTGCCTTGGCGAAATCGGTCTTGATCAGGCCGGGCGCGATGCAGTTCACGCGGATGTTGTGCTTGCCGTATTCGCAGGCGAGGTTACGCGCGAGTTGCATGTCGGCGGCCTTCGAAATCGCGTAGGCGCCGAGCACGGTCGACCCCTTCAGACCGCCGATCGAGGACACGATCACGATCGAACCGTCCTTGCGCTCGATCATCTGCGGCACCACCATCGAGATCAGCCAGTTGTTGGCAACGATGTTGTTGTCGAGAATCTTGCGGAACTGGTCGTCGGAAATGCCGCCGAGCGGACCGTAATAGGGATTGGACGCGGCGTTGCAGACCAGCACGTCGATCTTGCCGAACGCGCGGTTGCTCTCGTTGACGAGGTTCTGCAGGTTTTCCTTGCTGGAGATGTTGGCGGCGATCGCAACCGCCGTCCCCTTGCCGAACTTCTCGTTGATGTCCTTGGCGACCTGGTCGCAGACATCCTGCTTGCGCGAGGAGATCACGACCTTGGCGCCGTGCTCCGCCATCCGTTCGGCGATCGCAAGACCGATGCCGCGCGTCGAGCCGGTGATGACGGCGACTTTGCCCTTCATGTCGAACAAGCTCATGTCTCTCTCCCAGATGTTGATCCGGCGGTGCCGGTTTCGTTTGAATGCGAACTAAGCAGCCTTTGCGCCCCTCGACAACCGGAGCGTCACGCCAGCTTGGTTTCCGGCGGCACGACCTCCGGTCCCGCCGGCTGGTGCATCGCGTTGTGCGAGGCGTCGGCGATCCACGGCTGCTGATTGACCATCGGCACCCGCCAGATATTGCGGCCAGGGCTCGCGACATGATCGAGCCGCGTCACCGAGCAATTGTCGATGTCGAAGGCCATGCCTTTTTCGGGCAGACCGCCGAGCGCAAAGCCGACGGCCGCGCGGATCGTTCCGCCATGCGCCACGACGATCACGTCCCTGCCCGATTGTTCAGCACTGATACGTTCGATGGCGCCGACGGTGCGATTGTAGAGATCCATAAAACTTTCGCCGCCCGGCGCGCGCTCGTCGATCGCAGCGAACCAGTGGCTGCCAGGAGGAAGGCTGGCGATGAACGCGGCACGGTTCATGCCCTGCCATTCGCCGAGATGCTGTTCGGCGAACGCCTTTTCGTGCGGCATCGCTGCAGGTTTCGGGAATCCGGCGGCCCAGATCGCTTCGGCGGTCTGATGCGTGCGCTTCAGATTGCTTGCATACCAGACCGCATTGCGTGGCAGGATTTTTCCGACCGCCGCGAAGACGACGCGGTCGCTGGTGTCGCAGCCGAGATCCTTCTGGCCGTATATGCAACCGGCGTCTTCACGCACCGGCGCATGACGCACCCACCACCATCGCGTCGTCACTGCCGCCGGTTTGCCTGGATTGGACATCGCCAAGGCCCTTCAATACTGTTCGTTGTCGCTGTACGTCAGTGGAGGCATCGTCTCAAGTGACTTCAGCGTTTGAAATCTTGTTTGAATTCCGCAAGGCGGCAGACGCCTTCAGCGAATAACCGTCAGGGAGAATCTCATGGGCCGCCTCGAAGGCAAATCCGTCATCATCACCGGTGCAGGCAGCGGCATCGGGCGCGCGGCGTCGGTGCTGTTCTCCCGCGAAGGCGCGAAGCTTGTCATCGTCGACAAGACCGACGGCGTGAAGGAAACCGCCAAGCTCGTCAGCGACGCCGGCGGTACCGTCGAAGCCGTCACTGCGGATGCCGGCCTTGAGGCCGACGTCAAGGCGTTCATCGACAAGGCGGTCGCCAAGTATGGCCGGCTCGATGCGATCTGGGCCAATGCCGGCGTCAGCGGCGGGCTGGTGCCGCTCGCCGACCAGACCGTCGAACATTGGCAGGAAGTGCTGCGCGTCAACCTGATCGGCCCGTTTCTGGCGATCAAGCATTCGATGCCGCACATGATCAAGCAGAAGTCCGGCTCGATCGTCTGCACCGCTTCCGTCGCGGGCTTGAAGGCCGGTGCCAGCGGACATCCCTATGGCGCGAGCAAGGCCGGCGTCATCAGCCTCGTGCAGACCACCGCCTACTCGTTGTCCGGCACCGGTGTGCGCATCAACGCGGTGTGTCCCGGCCTGATCGAGACCGGCATGACCAAGCCGGTGTTCGACCGCGCCAAGGAGCGCGGCACCGCCGACAAGATCGGCCAGCTCAATCCCCTGAAGCGCGCCGGCCAGCCGCACGAACTGGCGGCGATGGGACTGTTCCTTGCGAGCGACGACGCGTCCTACGTCAACGGCCAGGCGATTCCGGTCGATGGCGGTCTCACCGCGTCGATGCCCTATGCCGGCAAGCCGGTTTAAGTCGTCATTGCGAGCGAAGCGAAGCAATCCATCCTGCCACGCAGGAAGCCTGGATTGCTTCGTCGGATTGCTCCCTGCAATGACGGATGGCCTCAAGATCACAACCCGTCTGGCGGCACACCCGAAGATTCTGCCGCCACCGCGCGGTGACGGACGCGTTCGCGGTAGAATGCGTAGAGGCCCGATATCACGATGATGGATGCACCCAGCACCATCATCGCATCCGGCACGTCGCCGAAGATGAAATAGCCGAGCATCATCGCCCACAGCAGCGCGGAATAGCGAAACGGCGCCACCGCCGAGATATCGCCGGTACGCAGCGCGCTGATGATGCATTGATAGCCGATCAAAAGCAGCACCGACGTGAACGCCAGCAGGCCGAGCGATCGCGTCGAAGGCGGCGTCCAGCCGCCGAGCGGCACGAAGATGAGGGCGCCCGCCGTCGTCACGGTGATCGTCGTCAGCAGCGTGATGAACAGCGAGGGAACATGCGTCGGGATTTTTCGCGTGGCGAGGTCGCGCAGCGCGCAGAACGCCACCGACGACAGCGCGATCAGCGAAAACTGGTTGAAGCCGGCCAGACCCGGCCGCACGATGATCAGCACGCCGATGAAGCCGACGCCGATCGCCGACCAGCGGCGCCAGCCGACCGGTTCGCCGAACAACACGGCCGCGCCGAGCGTGATCGCCAGCGGCAGCGCCTGAAAGATCGCCGAGGTATTGGCGAGCGGCAGATGCGCCAGCGCCGCCATGAAGGTGATGGTGCCGCCGATCTCGCCGCAGACGCGCAGCGCCACCGGCTTCATCATCAAGGTGCGCAGCGGACGCAACGCGCCCTGATACCAGGCGAAGGCGGCGACCAGCACGATCGCGAACATGCCGCGCACCAACATCACCTGGCCGAAGTTCATCTCGGCCGTCACCGCCTTGGTGATGCTGTCATTGGTCGTGAAGGCCGCCATGGCGACGGCCATCAGCAGGCTTCCGCGGATATTCGGGGAGAGAGCCAAATTGATTAAATCGCGCCGGCCTTCTGCGCATACTCCCACGACGCCTTCGACAGCGGCACGGTGCGTGCGGCCGACTCCAGCGCCTTGGCGTTGGCGGCGGTGCCGTCGCGCACGCGGCCGGCGATGCCCTGCGTGATGCCGGCAAGGCGGAACAGATTGTACGAGAAGTACCAGTTCAGGTCGGGCACCGCGCTGCCGGTGACGTTGCAGTAGATCTGCGCGGCCTCGTCCAGGCTCGGAATGTTCAGCGCCTTGAGATCGGCATTGGCGAGGCCCGGCATGGTCCACTGCATCAAGAGATAGGTGAAGTCCGCCATGGGATCGCCGAGCGTCGACAGTTCCCAGTCGAGCACGGCCTGCACGCGTGGTTCCGTCGCGTGGAAAATCATGTTGTCGAGACGGTAGTCGCCGTGAACGACCGAGGCACGCGCCTGCGCCGGCACGGTCTTCGGCAGCCACTCGGCGAGCTTCTCGAATTCCGGAATGTGCTGGGTCTCGGAGGCGCGGTATTGCTTGGTCCAGCGATCGACCTGGCGGGCGAAATAATTGCCGGGCTTGCCGAAGTCGCCGAGGCCGATCTTCTCGGGATCGAAGACGTGCAGATGGGCCAGCGTCTCGATCTTGCTGGTGAAGATCTTGCGGCGGTTGTCCGGCGTCTGCGACGGCAGCGTGGGATCCCAGAACACCCGGCCCTCTTCCATCGACATGATGTAGAAGGCGGCGCCGATCACGGCATCGTCGGTGCACAGCGCGTAGGCGCGCGCCACCGGAAAACCCTGCTTGCCGAGTGCCGCGATGACGCGGAACTCGCGATCGACCGCGTGCGCCGACGGCAACAATTTACCGAACGGCTTGCGGCGCATCACATAGGAGCGGCCGGGAGTTTCGATCTTGTAGGTCGGATTGGACTGGCCGCCCTTGAACTGCAGGACGGTCAGCGGACCCTTGTAGCCTTCGACATTCTCCCGCATCCAGCCGTCGAGACTCGCCTCGTTGATACGATGACGTTCCTCGACTGCCTTGGTACCTGAGAATTCTTCGTCTTTCCTGACGCCGTCGGCCACGATGACGCTCCCTTGGATTTCTTCTTGAACCTTGGGGAGCGCCGTCTGGGCGGTCCCGTTAATGCGTAGCGTTTGCATACTTCCGAAGTTCAAGTCTGGCAATGGCGCGATTGTGCACCTCGTCCGGGCCATCCGCCAGCCGAAGCGTCCGGATATGGGCATAATCCTTGGCAAGGCCGGCCTCGTCGGAAACGCCACCGCCGCCATAGGCCTGGATCGCGTTGTCGATGATCTTCAGCGCCATGTTCGGGGCTGTCACCTTGATCATCGCGATCTCGGCCTGCGCGGTCTTGTTGCCGACCTTGTCCATCATGTCGGCAGCCTTCAGGCACAGCAAACGGTTCATCTCGATATCGGCGCGGGCCTCGCCGATGCGCTGTTCCCACACCGAATGCTCGATGATCTTCTTGCCGAACGCGGTACGCGAGGCGAGCCGCTTCACCATCTTCTCGAGCGCTTCCTCGGCCTTGCCGATGGTGCGCATGCAGTGATGGATGCGGCCCGGACCGAGACGGCCCTGCGCGATCTCGAAACCGCGGCCTTCGCCGAGCAGGATGTTTTCCTTCGGCACGCGCACGTTTTCCAGCAGCACCTGGGCATGGCCGTGCGGCGCGTCGTCGAAGCCGAACACCGGCAGCATCTTCTCGACCTTGATGCCGGGGGTGTCGAGCGGCACCAGAATCTGCGACTGCTGCTGATGCTTGGCGGCCTTGAAATCGGTCTTGCCCATCAGGATCGCGATCTTGCAGCGGGGATCGCCGACGCCGGACGACCACCATTTGCGGCCGTTGATGACGTAGTGATCGCCGTCCTTCTCGATGCGCGTTTCGATGTTGGTCGCGTCCGACGAAGCCACCGCCGGTTCGGTCATCAGGAAGGCGGAACGGATTTCGCCCTCCATCAGCGGCTTCAGCCACTTCCGCTTCTGCTCCTTGGTGCCGTAGCGGATGAACACTTCCATGTTGCCGGTATCGGGGGCGGAGCAATTGAACACCTCCGAGGCAAAGGAGATGCGGCCCATTTCTTCCGACAGCAGCGCATATTCGAGGTTGGTCAATCCCGCGCCGTGGAATTCATCATCCTCATGCGAGGACGGCGGCATGAACATGTTCCAGAGACCTTCGGCCTTCGCCTTCTTCTTCAGCTCCTCGAGGACCGGAATCACCTTCCAGCGCGGGCCTTCCGCATCCTGCTGCTCGTAGAGCGGCACCGCGGGGCGAACATGCGCCTTCATGAACGCCTGCACGCGCTCGAGCCACAGCTTCTGCTTTTCGGACATATCGAAGTTCATGGGACGCTCCTCGCTTGGGCTTTTCGAATTCGCTGGACCGCATCGTCCGCCCGCCTTCCAGGCGCCGCAAGGAATTTTGTACGGCGCGAGGAGCGGCGGATTGACATTTCCGACCCTTCAAACGATAGTTTCATACAACTGTTTGAATTGCAACTCCCCTTTGCTTTGACATTCCGGGGCGACGCGCAACGTCGAACTATGATGTGCAATTGCACATCTGAGAATCCAGAAGTTGGTTGGCGCGAGATTCCGGGTTCGCGCTTTCGCGCGCCCCGGAATGACGGAGAGAGGCGATAGACATGCCGAGCGATCAGACCCGGTCTGCCATCCTTGCCGCCGCCGAACGGCTCTATGCCGATCGCGGTTTCGGCGATGTGACGCTGCGCGACATCGTCGCGGAGGCGAACGTCAATCTTGCGGCGGTGAATTATCATTTCGGCTCCAAGGACGAATTGATCGCAGAGCTGTTCGTCACCCGCAGCCTCGCCACCAACCGCGAGCGGCTCAACGACCTGAAGCTGGCGGAAGAACAAGGCGGCGGCCGCGCCTCGATCGACGCCATCCTGCATGCGCTGGTCGGCCCTACCCTGCGCGGCTGCCTCGGCCCCGACAGCGAAGGCTCGACCGCCGCGCGCTTCATGATCCGCGCCTCGATCGAATCCGTGCCGCCGATCCGACGCATCAAGAACCGCGAGGTCGATCATTTGCGGAAATTCGTCGCCGCAATGCGCCGCTCGCTGCCGGGGCGCGACGACGCCGAGCTCTATTGGGGTCTGCACTTCGCACTGGCGATGTCGCATCACACCATCCGCGAGAAAGAACGGCTGACGAAACTGTCGGAAGGACAATGCGACCTCAACGACGTCCAGGCGATCGTCGACCGCGTGGTGTCGGTCTCGGTGATGGCGTTGACCGGCGGCGAGCCGCAGGCGAAGAAGCCGCCGGTGCGAACGCCGATGCCGCAGGGCCGGCTGACGCGGCAGGATTTGTGAGCATGGGATACGCTGAGTTCCTGTAGCTGCAATTTTCCGAGTTTCATGGCGGTCTGTAGGATGGGTGGAGCGCAGCGATACCCATCAATGCTGTGCCTGTGATGAAATGATGGGTATCGCTACGCTCCACCCATCCTACGAAGTCGCTGTCGTCCCGGCGATAAAGGTTCGCGTTCTCGCGACATGATTTGCCCGAGCTTTACATTTCGTTCGCGCCTTCGAAAAATCCGAGGGCGCAGGGAAGACCGGGTGCGCGCTGCTCCCGAGGTCTCGCATGCAAATGGGAGACAAGGAATGCGCACACGAGCATACAGGTTCAGCGGAGAGCATCCGGCCTTCCCTGCGCGATG